>JAEYAR010000128.1 GCA_023404715.1 Bacillota bacterium
CGTCATGTCGTAATAGCCGTGCTCGCAGTCCAGCAGCAGGTAGTCGTATCCGCACCGCGCCAGCAGCCTCACCAGGTTGGGCACGTACAGCTCTGATAGCATGATCCCGTACACCGTCTCCCCGGCCCTGAGCCGCGCCTTGATCTGTGTTTGCCTGTCCATCTCGTTCATTTCGCTACGCTCCTGTTCATGATGCGAACCGGTCCGCCATCCGGGCGAGCACGCGCATCCCTTCCATAACGTTCGGCGCGGCGCCCGCCTCGCAGAGCCGGAGGCCTTGGCATAGGGCGCGCCGCAGCGCGGGGTTTTTTTCCGCGCAGCCGCCGGTAAAGCGCACCGCGCGCAGCGGTAGATTCAGGCCCGCAGCCGCCCGCGCATATTCCTCCGCGATCGCCCCGTAAAGCGATGCGGTCAGCACGTCCGCGTCAAAGCCAGGGCCGATGCCTTCGATGCAGCCCGCACCGGAGAAAAAATCCGCCCGCACCCGGAGCCCGGGTTCGGCCTGCACGCGCGTCATCATATCCCAAACGCGTTGCGACGCCTCCACGCCTGGCGCGATATGCCGGGCGATCCCCTCGTAAAACCCATGTAGCACGGCAATCTGGCGCCCGCCGGGCAGGCCGGAAACGCTGCGCAGGTAGAGGCCCCGCTCGATCCACGGGCGGCTCTCGTACGGCCCCGGCGCGAAGGAGGGCGTCAGCGCCCCGATCAGGCCCGCGGTGCCGATGTTGACGTTGAGCTCCGCCTCCGGGGCGATCTGCGCGCCGAGCGCGCAGACCTGCTGATCCCCCAGGTCCGGAAAGACGAGCAGCCGGCGCCCGCCCAGTTCCGCAGTGCCCACCGGCGCAAAGTCCGCGACAATCTGCGAAAACGAAAGGCATGAAAGCCCAGCCGCTTCGATGCGCTCTTTGGACCAGGACGCATGCAGCACGTCGGCCATGCCGCTGGGCGCGGCGTTCGTCATGTGACAGACGAATTGACCCGTCAGCCGTCCGATGAAATAACCGCCCAATGTACAAAACCGGTATCCTGGCGATAGCGCAAGGCCGGTCCTCATCCGGGCATAGAGCGAGCACAGCGCCAGGTTTGCCTTGAGGGGCACGCCCCCCTGCGCCATGCATTCGGGCGCGATCCTTCCGCGCAGTTCCTCCAGATAGGCGGTCCCGGCCGCGCCGCGCTCCATGCTCGCGCGGTCCTGCCAGGAGACGTACGGGGTGACCGGACGAAATCGCGCATCCGTGAGCAGCCAGCCGTGCATCTGGGTGCTGAGCAAAACGCCCGCGACACCGGGCGTCGCCAGTTCGCGCAGCAACGCATAGGCCTGATCATAATAAGCCTCTGCGTCGATCTCGTAGCGCCCGGGCGGCGCCGGAAGCGGCGCGGGCGTCGCCGCCTGCCGGCTTTCGACCACGCCGCGTAGCGTATCGATGCGCGCACATTTCGTATACGTGCTCCCCAAATCCAGGGCCAGCCATTCCATGGACTTACCTTCTTTCTGCGTTGACATAACTGTTATCGGCATGTTAGAATGCCCGATGAGCGGAGGCCGCCGCGCCTCCCGTAAATGCCCGGCGCACCCTGCGCAGGGTGAGGAGAGGGTGATTCCATGCTCATCCCGGACCGTCAGCAGGCGATCCTCGACTTTTTAAAACAGCATCATTCTGCAAGCGTCTCCCAGCTTAGCCGGATGTTTTTCGTCAGCGAGACGTCCATTCGCCGGGATCTGACGCATCTGGAAAGGGCCGGGTTCGTGCAAAAGACGTACGGCGGGGCCATTTTGGTGCAGGGCGAGAACGAGGTGCTCGCCCTGAACGCCCGCCTGGAGGCCAATAAAGAAGCGAAAATCCTGATCGCGCGCAAAGCATCCGCACAGGTGACGAACGGAAGCGTGGTCTTCCTCGACTCGAGCAGCACCGCGCTTTGCATGGTGCCCTTTCTGGGCAAGCTGCAAAGCCTGTCGGTCATCACCAACGGCGCGCGTCTCGCCGTAGCATTCGCCGAGCATCCGCACGTGCGCGTATATTGCTCCGGCGGGCTGCTTGCGCCGCACATCTACTCCTTCAACGGGGCGATCGCCCAGCAGGCGCTACGGACGATGCAGGCCGATATGGCTTTCGTCTCCGTCAAGGCGCTGCATCCGGACATGGGCGCCTTTTGCGCGAGCGAGGAGGAGGCGCAGATCCGCCGCATCATGCTCGACAATAGCCGTGCCCGCGTGCTGCTGTGCAGCGCGAAGAAGCTGGGGAACGTCTCGACATTCCGACTTTGCGGCGTGCAGGAGGCCGATACCGTCGCGACGGACAAGGCGCCAGAGGAAGACATCGCGCGACGCCTTACGGACCTCGGCGTCAAAATCCTATAGCGCGTCTACCTCGCAGTCCACGAAGAGGATGTCGTGGCGGTTGTATTCGATGGAGAAGAGCAGGCGTCCGTCCTCGTAAAAGCCGTCTGCATAGCAGAAGGAACCCGGGAAATCCGTGACGACATGCTTTACGCCCCACGTCTTCATGCCGTCGTCCGATATCCAGATCGACAAGGGATTGCGGTGATCCATCCCTACCTGGCCGTTCGGCGTATGAATCAGCGCGATGCGATCGCCCGGCAGCTCCACCAGCTTGGGCTTATTGGAGGGATTGGGGATATCCGTCATCACGGGCTGCGTCCAGGTGCGGCCATAGTTCCCCGATTCTGCGCGCCAGAGGCGTGCCGATTGGTTTTCACGCAACAGCATGACGACCGTTCCGTCCGGTAGCGAGGCCAGCGTCGGTTCGGACCAGATCCATCCGCGCCCCGTATCCCCGCCGAACGACAGGCGCACGCCGGGGAACCGTTCGTACGTCCGGCCTTCGTCGCCGCTCACGAGCACGCCGCTCTCGACGTAACCGACGTCCGCGTCCTTCCAGCGCAGCCCCAGGGCGAGCAGCCGCTCGTTCTCGGCCGCTGTGACGGGATAATGCTGATAGGCCATCAGCAGCTCGCCGTTTCGGGCGCGGACCTGCCCGCGCAGGAACGTAAAGGTGGGCAGGCAAGGCGCGGGGCCCTCGATCTCCCAGGTATAGCCGCTGTCGAGGCTTCGCATCACGAGGCCACGCCAGTTGAGGAAGGAGCCGTTGTGCAAGGTAAGGTAAACGCGAACGACGCCCGCCAGCACGGTCACCTCGGTCAGATATACCGCCTGGCCGTCCTCCGGGTAGACGAGGCGGCCTTTGCTCCAGGTTTCGCCCCCGTCTTTGCTGCTAAAGGCGAATACGCGGTTGCCCGGCGCGGGCTCGGTCACATCCCCGCATTGGGCGAGGATGAGCAGCTCGCCGCTGGGCATGCGCCGCAAAATCGGTTCACAGCTGAGCGTATCGCGATGTACCATTCTCAATCGATCCATATTGCACCTCCAAGTCCACCCCGACGGGCCGCAATGGCCCGCGCGGGGCGATATTGATGTCACAGCTGATCGGGTTTGGAGGCGTAGCGGTCGTACGCAGCCTGATAGATTGCGCTCATCTCCGCCAGCCCTAGCTTATCCAGCTCCGTCAAATACGCATCCCAGTTGTCGAAGCTCTCCTTGCCGGTGACGAATTTCGCCTCCATGGCCTCCACGTAGTTCGTCAGATCCAGGAACATGGAAAGGCGGGTGTTCTCGTCGTCCGTGAAGGATACGTTGGGCAGGCCGAACGTGCGCGCCTCAACGACGCCGCTTGCCATCACCTGGTCGTAAAGCCACAGGTTCGTCGGGTCCCCGGCGATGATGATGTCGTTGACCGCGTCTACCGAATTGAAGGGAAGGTTCGTCGGCCCCAGCTCGCCCAGGCGGCAGGACCAGTAGCTGGTGTAATCGCCCATGTGCAGCCTGGCCAGCAGGTGCCCGTCCTCCGTCTCCTCCGCCTGTTTTACGATCTCATACCCGTATTGCACGCCAGCCTCGTCCGTCCAAGTGCCGTACTCACAGCCCGCGCGCACCGCCCGGCTGCCCTCGATCGTATAGAACCAGTCGATCAGGCGGACGACCGCCTCCTTGTATTCGCACTTGTCCGTCATGGCCATGGTACCCCACGCAAGCTTGCAGGCCGACTGCGCCGGGTACATGGGCACGTCGTTTAGATCGCTCGTCAGCAGGGCGATCGCCTCATACTGCGTATACTGTTCTTCCAGCGGCAGATACGTATAAGGCTGGTTGCCCATCAGGCCGACGTTGCCGGTCGAAATCTTAGCGCCCAGCGCTTCGGAGGTCAGCGTAAAGTACTCGTTGTCCAGCAGCTGCTCCGCGTAGAGCTTGTTCATGAACCTTAGGTATTCCTTGTACGTATCCGTCGACGGAACGTAGGTGTACACGCCGTCCTTGACCACGTGCTGCTTGTCCACCAGGCCTAAAGCCGTAAGCACCAGGATGGAAAAGCGGTCGGTCCCCGCGCTATAGGTCGTCACCACCGGGATTTCGTCGGCTGGGTTGCCGTTCCCGTTCGCATCCTGCTCTTTGAACGCCTTCAGGACCGCGTACAGCTCGTCCAGCGTCTCAGGCATCGAGAGGCCGAGATTTTCGAGCCACTGCCGATTGATAAACGTCGGATACTGCGTCACCAAATCGCGGGGCGACGCGTTGATCGAGGGCATAAAGTAAACGGCGTCCTCCTCGCCCACGATCTCCTTGACCAGCTCGGGATACTCGTTGTACAGCCGCACCGTTTCCGGCGCGTACTCTTTGATCAACGGCGCGAGGTCCACCAGGTAGCCTTCGGCGGCATACTTGGCGATCTGCTGCGCCGTGAGCCCGTGCATGAAGACGTCCGGATAACTGTCGGACGCGAAAGCGACCGCCAGGCGCTCGTTCCACGCGGCGCTCTCGACCTGCTCAAATACGAGGCGGATGCCCGTTTTTTCCGCGACGTAGTCGATAAACCAATAGTCCTCAAAATCGCCATGCTGGGCGCTGCGGTCGTAGAGCACCTTGATCGTGATCTCCTCGTCGACGATCGGCAGCCCCGTCTTGTTGAAGCCGTAGCCGAGCCCCTCCGGTCCGTCCGCCGCCAGCGCGCCCGCCGCGAAAAGGCACAGCGCGAACGAGAGCAAAAGCACCGTTGTCCATTTCCTTGCCATGTGGGTTCCCTCTTTTCCTTATTTAATGCCCCGTGCGGGCTGAGATACGGGTTCGCTATCCTTTGATCGCGCCGACCATGACGCCCTTGACGAAGTATTTTTGAAAGAACGGGTACATGACCAGCATCGGCAGCGCCGATACCACGATGATGCCGTACTTCATCGACTCCTTGAGCTGCGCCATGCGCAGGATCTCGCGCTGCGATTCGGCGTCGGCTCCGATCAGCTCGTTCATCGTATCCAGCAAGAGGATGCTGCGCAGGAACAGCTGAAGCGGATAAAGCGCCTTTTCGCTCAGGTAGATCATCGCGTTGAAGTAAGCGTTCCAATGAGAGACCGCGTAGAACATCGCCATGACCGCGATGATGGGCGCGGAGAGCGGAAGGATGATGCACGCGAACAGGCGGATATCGCCGCAGCCGTCGATCTTCGACGCCTCCTGTAGCTCCCAGGGAATTGAGGTTTGGAAGTAGGTGCGGCAGACCACGGCATTCCACATCGTCACCAGGCCCGGCAGCAGCATCACCCATACCGTATTGACGAGGCCCAGCTGTTTATAGACCAGGTAGGTGGGGATGAGCCCGCCGCTGAAAAACATCGTCACCGCGAAAAGCGCGGTAAAAAATCCGTTGCCAAACATGTCCTTGCGCGAGAGCGCGTAAGCCGCGGGCAGCGTACAGGCGAGGTTGAGCAGCGTTCCGGCGAGCGTGTAGAAGATCGTGTTGCGATAGCCGATCCAGATGTCGTCGTAGTCGAGGATGTAGGCATAGCCCTCCAGCGTAAAGCCCTTGGGCAGCAGCGTCACGTTCCCCAGCGCCACCTCATTGGGCTCGCTAAACGAGGAACTGAGGATGTAAACGAGCGGATAGAGCACCGCGAGCAGCACGAGCAGGCTGATGCACCAAACGACGGCATCCACAATCCGGTCGTCCCGGCTTCGGATGAGGGTCTTTGTCTTTTTCAACATTCTTTCCTCCCTTACAGAAGCCCCGTATCGCTGACCTTGCGGCTGATTGCGTTCACCAGCAGCAAAAGCAGCACGTTGCAGACCGAGTTGAACAGCCCGACGGCTGCGGAAAAGCTGAACTGCATGTTGATCAGGCCGATCTTATATACGTAGGTGGAGATGATCTCGGAATACTGCAGATTCATGGCGTTTTGCATGAGATAGGCCTTTTCATACCCCAGCGACATGACCTTGCCCGACTCCAGGATGAACATGATGATCACCGTAGGCAGGATGGCCGGTAGATTGATGTGCACGATGCGCTGCAGCCGCGTGGCGCCGTCGACCATGGCCGCCTCTGTCTGCGCGCTATCGATCCCCGAAAGCGCCGCGAGAAAGATGATCGAGCTCCATCCTGATGACTGCCAGATGCCCGAGATCACGTAGATCGCGGCGAACCACTCTCCCGTCCCCATGAAGTCGTAGGGCCCCATCCCCAAGGCGCCCAGCAGCTTGTTGAGAATGCCGGTATTTACGTTGAGGAAGATGCTCAGCATGCTGACCATGACGACGACGGAGATGAAATGCGGCGCGTAGGACACGGTCTGCACGACGCGTTTGTAACGCTCGCGCCGGATCTCGTTGATCGTGAGCGCCAGGATCACCGGCAGGGGAAACGCAAAGACCAGATTGCTCACGCTGATGCGCAGCGTGTTTGCGAGCAGGCTGCCAAAGTTGGGCCCCGTCAGAAAGCGGACAAAGTGCTCCATGCCCACCCAGGGGCTTCCCGCGATGCCCAGTTTGGGCTTGTAGCTCTTAAAGGCGATTTGCAGCCCATAGATCGGCCAGTAGTGAAAAATCACGAAATAGATGACCGCCGGGGCGATCAGCACGTAGAGCTGCCAGCTGCTCAAAATCCGCTTTAGGATGCTTTTTCTCCTGCGTCCCGCGATTATGCCGCCCGTTCGAACCGCCTTCATATTCATTTCATACCCTCCCGCCCCATTTACACGCCGACCACATTTTGTAGGATTTTTGACATCTATGTTGCGTGTTTATCTCCTTTTTAACGTCATCATCATATCAATTTAACTGTATTTCGTCAATCCGGGTGGAACTTTTTCACACTGATCCCGCCGTTCGCCGAGTTTGAGCATAATCATGCAACAATGAGCAGATATGCTGTCAAACCCGTTAAAACGTCGAAAAGCCCGCGGCGCACAGGCATCCTGCAAACGCCGCGGACTCTGACGACGGTCCGCGTCCGTCGTCGATTGGTCATAGTTTCCTGACGCGATCGAGCTCGTCGCGCGCGCCGTCCGAGAGGGCCGACAGCTCGCTGCCCGCGCTAAAGCACGTCATTCCCAGCCGCTTGCACCGGCTTAGCAGCCCTTTGTTGCTCGTGATGATCCCCGACCACTTTCCCTTCGCCTTCGCCGCATCGGCTACCCGCGCCAGCGCGCGCTCCATCTCCGGGTGGTCGTACTGACCGAAGATCCCCATATGCTGGCTCAGGTCGTTCGGCCCCACGAGCACCCCGTCCACGCCGTCTACCCCCAGGATCCCGTCGATCTCCTCCACCGCCTGCGGCGACTCGATCTGGCAGATCACCAGGTTGCGCGCGTTTGCCTCCCGCATGATCCCCTTCACGTCCCCGCTCTGATAGCCCGTGTGCGCGCGGAACGTCGATATCCCCCGGTCCCCCAGCGGTGCATAGCAGCACACGTCCACCAGCGCCTTCGCCTCTCTCTCGTCCGCGCTGTTCGACAGCAGGATGCCACGCGCACCCATGTCCAGGTATTTCGTGATCAGCGTCCGGCTCGGCTGCGTCACGCGCACCACCACCGGCATGCCGATCCCGTCCGCTACCGCGATGATGTTTGCCGCCTGCGTCATGTCGTAATAGCCGTGCTCGCAGTCCAGCAGCAGGTAGTCGTATCCGCACCGCGCCAGCAGCCTCACCAGGTTGGGCACGTACAGCTCTGATAGCATGATCCCGTACACCGTCTCCCCGGCC
>JAEYAR010000203.1 GCA_023404715.1 Bacillota bacterium
CTTTGAGGTATCCGCGTATTACTTCTACCTTTTCTTCTACACTCAATTTTTGCTTATGTCCCATAAAATGCTCCCCCTATGTTTGACAGTTTTCTTTTTCTCTGTCTCTCATAGAGGGAGCATATCACGTTCGATAGGCGCGCTTTTTCTCGTATCTGCCGCGGTTTTCCACAGAAACCGACCATTCAGCCCGGATTCTCCTCGTTTTCCACAGAAATCAGCGCAAACCGGGGCTGTACGCGCCCATCGCGATCCACATCTTCCACAAACATTTCAAGCGGCCGAACCCAGATGCCGCGCTCGCCGTAGAGCGCCTGATAAACCACATAGCTCTCGCGCGTCTCGCTGTGCCGGGCGACGTGCAGCACGCGGTAAAGGTTCCCCTTAAAGTGCCGGTACAGCCCGCCGACGGCGACATCCCGCATATTCACTCCTCCTCGTCCTGCTTGTTTTCCTTTATGATGTCCGATAGCTTCTTCGGCGTCAGGATGCGGGTGGAGGCGCCGTAGAGCAGCGGATCAAACCCACAGATATCCCGAAAATCACAGTACGCGCATGCGCGGAAGTTGCCGCGCTGCACGGGGCTGATGTCGATCTCCCCCGCCGCGATGCGCTCGGACAGCTGCGCGGCCATGCGCATCGCGTAATCGACGAGCAGGGCCATCTCGCGCTCGGTTACGGCCGGGGCGCCCTGACGTAGCGTTCCGTCTTTCTTGAGCAGCGCCTCCTGTTGATCCGTACCCTGGGCCCTGATGATCTCTACGTCGCTGAGGGAGAGGCCTTTGAGCGAGAGCTGCTTGGCGATTTCATGCTCAACCGCCTCGCGAACGCGCAGGTTTTTGACGATCAGCGGGTCGTCGATGCGGCAATAGAAGAGGCCGGCGGCCCGTGCGCCGCGATAGCGCTGCGCTACGGCCTGCAAGTAGATGAGCAGCTGCAGCTGCAAGCCCCAGTAGATGTCCGTCGCGTCCATTTCCTTACGGCCCGATTTATAGTCGATCACCCGCAGATAGACGCTTTCCTCCGTCTCCATCAGGTCGATGCGGTCGATTCGCCCCTTCAGGTACATGCGCTCCCCGCTGGCCAGCTCGATTTCGATCGGCGGGATCGCTCCGCTTCCGAATGTAAACTCCATCTCCTCCGGGCGAAAGCCGCTGCCCTGCATCTGGCGTGTCAGCGTCCACCCCGCGCGACGTGCCGTGCGGCGCATGCGCCCGGCGAAGGCCTTGCCCCGCGCGCTTTCGCCCATAGGCGTCTTTCCCCATTCGCCCAGCAGAGGCTCCACCACCGCGTCCATCATGCGGTCGCTCTCTTCCCGTTCTACGTCTGGCCAGTTTTCCTGCTCCAGCGCGGCGCGCGTAAAACGCTCTACCGCCGTATGATACAGCTCGCCCAGCTTGTCGCGCTCCGTCCCGGTTGCGCGGCGCTGCACCGGCCGCAGCCCATAGCCGACAAAATGGCGGTAAGGGCACTGCGCAAACGTCTCCAACTTAGAGACGCTCACCGTACGCCGCCCGTATAGCGCGCGCGCTGTCGCCACGCGCAGATGCGGGGCGTATACCCGCGTGATCAGCGCGTCGCGTACGTCGTGTACGCGCCCCGCATACGCCTCGTCGGCGGATAAAACCGCATACGCCTCGCGCCACGGCCCGTCTACCTCCGCTTCGCCCGCGTCCGCGAGACTTCGCAGGCGCACGGCCAGGGCGTCGAGCGCAGCGCGCGGGCTGACGAGCGCGGCCTCCTCCCCCTTGTCGAGCGCGCCGCCCGTGACCCGCATATCCGGAAAGACGCGCCGCAGGGCGAGCACCGCCGCCTCGGGCCGCAGCGCGCGGCCCTCCTCGTCCGCCAGCGCATAGCTGACGTGCAGGCGCTCGCGCGGCAGCGTCATAACCTGCAGGACGTCCAGGCGCGAAAGCTGCGCGCGGTCGCTATCCACCATGCCCAGATACGCTTTCGCCGCCTTGGAGGCATAAGCGCGTTCTTCGTCCGTCAGCAGGCTTTGCGCGCTGCTCTGCAGCCTACCGTCGTTCATGCCCAGCAAAAAGAGCGCATCCACCTGCGCCGTGCGCACGTTGCCAATCTGTCCGGCCACGAGCGCCTCCTGCGTTGGCGGCAGCGCGCCTAGCTCCATCGCGCCCACGCCCGCCTCCAGCATGTCCATGATCGTCTGCAGCCTGCCTTTATGCCCGGCGAGCAGCGTATGCATCTGATCGAGCAGCTCCATGAGCAGGTTCCATACCTGCGCGCAAGCCGACGCTTCCACCTGCAGCCCAAGGCGCAGGAGCTCCTCCTGCTCGCGCTGCAGCGTCTCAAACGTAGCGCGCTCCTCCAGATAGCTGAATACCGCATCTACCGTGCCGCTGGCACCCTTGGCCTTCCCCAGCGCGCGCTGCAGCCGCAAGATCGGCTCAACCACCCGGCCGCGCAGCGCCTCCGCCGCCTCTACCTCCTGCGCATCCCCAAAGGTAAAAGGCGAACGCATACGCCCGGAACGGATGCCGTAGACCGTCATGTACGTATCCAGCGCGTCCGCCTCCTCGTCCGTCATCCCGCAATATCCCGTGCGCACACAGGCCATGAGGTCTTCCACCCGATAACCGCGCGTGGCGGCGCGCAGCGAGGCGAGTAAAAAACGAAACAACGGATGCGATAGCGCCGGCCGTTTCTCACTGACGTAAACCGGGATGTCGTACTGGGCGAAGATGCGCTCGCATAGCGGCGCGTAGACCGATCCGTCCGTATAGACGACCGCCATGCGGCAAAAAGGCTTCCCCTCCATCGCCAGGCGGCGGATACCGGCGGCGGCATGATGCACCTCGGCAAAGGGCGTCGCGGACGCATGCAGAAAAATGTCGTCCGGCTCCCTCCGCCGCGCCCGCATCGGATAAGCGTAAAGCTCGCGCTCCAGATGGACGATTCCCGGCGGCGCGGGCAGGGGCGCTTCGATCCGCTCCCGCCGCGCGGGGATGCCCGCTTCGCGCAGCATCGCCTCCAGGCGCAAAAGGCTCCTTTGCGCGGGCTCGTACAGCGCGGCGTCGCGCGCGGGCGGCGCGTCCAACACGAGCGCGAGCGTCAGGCCCTTCGCGATCTTGGCGATCTGGCACAGCTCTGCGGCAAACGTAGGCGTGATCATGTCAAAACCGTAGACGAAGACCTCGGCCTCGCGTACGACGCCCGACGCATCCAGCCGGGCGAGCAGCTCCCGCTGTACGTCCTCGCCGTCCACGAAACGCCCCGCGAGCTGCCGCTCATACGCCTCAAAGAGCTGCGCCGCATCGGAAAGCTTCATCGCGAGCGCCGGCCGGTCGGCCGCCTTTTTAGCGAGATCGCGCACGCCGTCCGGCGCAAGGCCGCCGCGTTTAAAGTCCGCGAGCAGCGAAGAGAGCCGCTGCACAAAGCCGGTTTGCCTGCCCGCGCCGCGGTAGAAGCGCATTTCCTCCTGCAGGTTTTCCAGCGCCGCACAAAGCACCATGCACTTGCCCCGCTCGTCGATGCGCACGCGCGCCGGTTGACCTGCCCGCTCAAAGACGCGCGATTGCAGGCGCGTAGGCGACAGCACGTCGATATCGAAATAGCCCGGCAAATGCAGGCGCTCGACGATTTCGGTCTCCGCCTGCAGCGTGTATTGCTCGGGCACGACGAGGATGCAGCGCGCGCCCGCGCGGTACGCCTCCCCGATGCGCGCGACCACCTCGGGCAGCAGCCTATGCATGCGCCCCGTCAATACCCGTGCGTTCATATTTCCGCCTTCTTTCCAAAGTCAAAAGGGTTTTGCCCGTTTCCGCTCGAATGCGATATACAAATACGATTTGGAGGTCTGAATCACCATGCGCATCGCATGCATCAGCGATATTCACGCCAATCTGTTCGCGCTCGAGGCCGTTTTAAAGGACGTCAAAGCGCAGTCGCCCGACCTGATCCTCTCCTTGGGCGATCAGGTCAATCTGGGGCCCCAGCCCTTGGAGGTCCTGCAGTTGCTTAAATGTGAGGACATTCCTTGCCTGCTGGGCAACCACGAACAGCGCGTGCTCGCGCTGCGCCGAGCGGAGGACGACGCGGTCTTAAACGCCGTCAACTTCGCCTCCATACGCTGGACAAAGGAGCGCCTTGACGGCGTTATGCTCGACCTCCCCGCATACAAGCGCATCGGAGACATCACATTTGCCCACGCGGGCGTGGACAATCCCTCCATGGCGCTCGAGGATACGCTCGCCGTGGATGCGGAGCTGGACGCGCTGAGCACGCCTCTTCTGATCTGCGGCCACTATCACAACACGCTCAGCCGCGTGCGCGGCGGCAAGGCAATCTTCGTCACAGGCGCGGTCGGCATGGCTGAAAACGGCATCCCGGGCACCGCGCAGTACGCCATCGTGGAGGAATCGCCCTCCGGCGTCACGCTGATGCCTCGCGTCGTCCCCTACGACAGCTCGCTGCTCTATGACGCGTTTCGCCGCTCCGGCGTAACGGCCTTCTGCCCGATCATGAGCCGCGTGGTACACGAGGCGATGACGCAGAACCGCTGCGTGCTCATGGCGTTCATGCGGCACGTGCGGGCGTTGATGGCCACCTGCAATGAGGCGGGCATCAGCGAGAGTATCTGGACGCTTGCGGGCAATACCTTCGCCTGGAAGACCGCGCAGACCTGTACGGAATACTGGGGATTATAACGGCATCCTCTCCCGCAGGAACGAGCGCGCCTCCAGCAGAAGCCGGTGCGGGCATAAGATCATGCCGTGATCCAGCACATAGTCGATGTATCGCAGGCTCGCCTCCTCTAGCGAGACCTGCAGCGCGCTGCGCACTGCCCCCGCAAAGGGCGGCACGCCCGCCTGATCCCAGGCCAGCTTGTCCGCGAGAAAGAGCGCCATGTCGTAGGCCGAGGGCGCGGCCTTTAGCGTGGTATGGCAGGCAACCGCGGACAGCAACACATCGTCCGCCATATGAAACGCCTCTCTGGCCATGATTTCAGAGATGCGCTGGTGCAGCAAAAAGGGATGCGCCCTCTCCGCAGGGTCGATCTCCCATCCGCGCTCTTCCGCGATGCACAGCATGTCCGCGGGGCGCAGGACGGCGCTGACGTCGTGCAGCCATCCGCTCAGGGCGCAGCGCCTTTCATCGAGCCCGTATTGCCTGGCGATCCGGGCGCAGGCCTCCGCCACGTCCTGTACGTGGCGGAGCGTTTTTTCCTCGCCGTTTAGCGTCAGCAACCCCCGTATATCGCGCAAGACATCGCCGCTCCATTCAGGCAGGCGTACGTACGCGTAGTGGATCAGCATAACCCTCTCCTTTTAAGCCGCGACCAGCTTATCGTCCATTAAAGAATGCCGCAATTTGATCGATCCCTGCAAGGGCTTGCAAATCGTCTATCGCCGGGCATTCGTTCGTATGATGGGTATATACGAGCGGATGAATATCGCGTGCGTTCATAGAGCGCAGCAGCACGCATCCCGTCTCATAGGCTCGCTGCATGCTGCCGTCTCCACCGCCCGCCAGGATAACAGCGCCTTTTTTCGGTTTGAGGATGGGTTTTTCCTGACGGAAATGGCGAGCGCAGTAATAGGTCTGTAGGCGACTCGTGACGCCAAGCAGCGGCCCGGTCAACTCGGAGAAGTAAAGGGGCGAGGCGATCAGCACATTGTCACAGGCCTGTATGTATTCATACACCGCCTGCATATCGTCTTGGATGGCGCAGCCCCTACTTTGTATACAGTACCGGCAATCGATGCAAGGCGAGATGTGGCAGCGATAGGCGTCCACCTGCATGCATTCGCCATGAAGCCCGGCCTTAAGCCGCGCTATCATACTTGCCGTGTCCCCATGCGGCCTGGGCGACCCGTTCCATATGAGCGTTTTCATTGCGTCATCCCCTCATCTCCCCGCGCGTAGCCCGCGGAGAGCACGTCCGCCAGCGCGATGCGCTGTCCCGTCTTGCGGCGGGGCAGCAGCGCAGTAAAGCAATCGTCCTCCAATGCCAGAACCTGAATATTGAGCGTCCGCACCGCGCCGCCTTCCAGCAGCGCGATGCGGATCTTCTTATGGTTTTCCAACGAATAGCGCAAAAACCGTTCCATCATCTCATTCTCCTACCGCATAAATGGTGATCCAATCCGCCTCGAATACCTTTTCAAACAGCCGGTCGAGCGCCTCCACATCGGGCTGCATCTCCGACATCTCATAATCGCTCAGGTAGATGTAAGAGACGCCGTACTTCTCCAGCACGTCCAGGTTGCCTTGCGGATCCCGGTAAAACCGCTCGCAATCCAGGCTGTTTTCCCGGTAGTTGAGCCCGTGGAAGAACAGGTACAGGTCTGCACCGCAGACGATGTTGCGGCCCGCCAGCGCGGCCACGGGGTTGAGATGCTGCGTGCCGGTCATGAACACCGCGTGCGGCTCGGTCTCCTCCTCTACGAAGGCCGCCGCCTCCACCGCCGCCGGATCGAAGAGCTGATAATCGCTGATCCCCTCGCGCACGATGCTGAGCGTACCGGAGAGGACGGAGCACACGGTGAACAATCCCGCGAGCACATAGCGCCCGCGCAGCCCCTTCATGCGCAGGAAGAGCACCGAGGCGTAGTCCGCCGCCACCATCGCCGCAAACATATAGAACACGTAAAAGAGCTTGTTGTTGTCGTACTCGTTGGGCTGAAAGAGCACAAGCTCGGCGACGATGAAGATGCTCATCGCCCCAGAGAGCACGCTGAGGCGTCCTCGCCGGTTTCCCTCCAGCAGCGCGCAGACGAAGAGGATGAACGCGGGCCCAACGTTCTTGATCCAGAAGAAAAAGTACTCGTCGATCATGCCGTGGTTCCCGCTGTTGTTGACCCAGTTGAACTGCACGCGCAGCGAACCGCCCTCGAGCGTCTGCTTGAAGGCGTAGTTGACCAATTGCGGGAGCGCCAGCGCCATGGTGACGGCGAAGTATAAAGCGGCGCCCTTGAGGAGCGTGCGCCTTTGCGCGCGCTCCGCCTGAAAGAAGGAGAAGAGCAGGTAGCCCGCGCTGAAAAGGCCCAGGGCGAGAAAGGAGTGCGTGTGGATGAGCGGCATCGCGCCCGCCGCCAGGCCCAGCACGGCAAAGCAGCGTAGGCTGCGCTCTTTGACCGCCCAGAGCAGCAGCAGTAGCGACGGCATCAGCACCGTCCACCCGCCCAGCAGCGTCCGCTGCGGCAGGAGCATGTCCACGATGATGTTCGACCAGCGCAGGTTGAGGTCCGGCTGATTCGCCGGTGTCTTGTAGTAGCCCGTAAAGATCTCCAGGAAGTTTGAAGGGTCCTTCAAGGCCATGTCCACGTCGTATAGAAATCCGAACCCGCCGTTGAGAAAGAAGAGCGCCGCCGCGAGGATGAGCACGCCGCGCCGGTTGCCGATGACCTCGCGGCTCAGCAGCACGAACCCGAAGAAGACGAGGCCCATCATAAACGTGCCCGGTACGATCAGGGCCATGCGCAGGTTCATGCCCAGCAGCAGCATGCTCGTGCTCATGGAATCCGTCAGAAACGGATAGCTGAGCGTGGCGTCCGGCAGGATCGAATAGGTGGGCGGGAAGGCCGCGTTCCGCAGGCTGGTGGCGATGCCCAGGTGCAGGCAAAGGTCGCCGTAGGTGGATTGCCCGCCGTGCAGCGAGCCGTCCGCCGCCGGGCGCAGGACGTGCGTATGTTGCAGCGTCGCGCCCAGCAGCGTAAGCGGCACGGCGACGATCAGCGCGGTGAAGAGCAGGTCGTAGTCGTCCGCCTCCATGCCCCGAACCGGCCGCCGGTCCCTGAAATAAAAGGCGGCGGCGGTGACGCCCGATAGCGGCAGCAGCGCCAGCGCATGGCCGAGCAGGGAGAAGCGCACGACGTACGCCAGCAGCGCCGGCATCCACATGAGCAGCACCAGGCCCAGGCATAGCCCCAGCCAGCAGCGCATGACCGGGCTCCTGCGCGGAAATTGAAAGCGCGCGATGGCGACACCGCACGCGAGGTAGAGCAAAAAGTACGCCGCCGCGAGCATGGATAATCCTCCTCGTTGTAGACGCCGCCTTGGCGTCTGGCTTACAGTTCTTCGTTCACGTAGGCGACGAGCATCTTCACGGCCGCCTCCATATCTTGCAGGTCGACCGTCTCCGCCGCGGAATGTACGTAGCGGCAGGGGATCGAGATGACGCCCGAGGGCACTCCGCCGCGCGACTGGTGGATCGCGCCCGAGTCCGTACCGCCCGCGGTGAGCACCTCCATCTGATAGGGGATGGCCTGCGCTTGCGAGAGCTTTACCAACCTGTCGCGCACGGCGGGCGCGCAGATGACCGAGCGGTCCATCACTTTGATGGCCGCGCCCGCGCCGAGCTTGACCGCCATCTTGGGCTTAGGCTCCGGCACGTCGCCCGTCATCGTCACGTCCAAAGCGATGGCGTAGTCGGGATCGACCGCGTAGGCCGCCGTGCGCGCGCCGCGCAGGCCGACCTCCTCCTGCACGGTGAAGACCGCGACGACCTCGTTCTTCGTCTCCTTCATCTGCATGAACGCCTCCGCCAGCACGGCGCAGCCCGCACGGTCGTCCATGGCGGGCGAGGCGAGGCGCATAGCGCCCAGCTCGGATATGACGGGCGCGTAGACCGCCACGTCGCCGATGGCGACCTTTTCGAGCGCCTCCTCCCGGGTCGAAGCGCCGATGTCTACGTACAGGTTTTGCATCTTCGGCGCGCCCTCGATGTCCTCCTCCGCGCCGACGACGCCCTTCACACCGTTTTCAAAGACCACGTGCTGGCCGAGCGATACGGACACGTCGATCCCGCCCACGTTGTATACGCGCACGTAGCCCTCCTTGTCGGCGTCGGTCGCGATAAAGCCGATGTGGTCCATGTGCGCCGCCAGCATCACGCGCTTGCCGGGGCCGTTCTTCTTGACGATCAGGTTGCCCAAAGCGTCCGTCTCTACGCTGTCCGCGTAGGGGCGCAGCATATCCGCGATGACGCCGGCGATCTTCTCCTCGTGTCCCGTCGCGCCGTGCACGGCGAGCAGCTTCAAAAGCGTATCTTTGATCATGATATTCTCTCCTTATTCGATCGGATTTTCTTTGTTCATCGCCTCGAGGCAGCACAGCACGAGCGATTGCTGCGCGCGGATGTCGCGCAGCGAGGCCACCGAGGACGGCGAGTGGATGTAACGGCAGGGCACGCTGAACGTCACGCAGGGCACGCCCGCGCGCGACTGATGGATCGCGCCCGCGTCGTTGCCGCCGGAGAGGAACTGCTTGTACTGCCAGGCGACGCCTTTCTCCTCCGCCACCCGGGTGGCGAACCGCAAAAGTCCCTTATGGGCGATGGAGGTACGATCCATAAAGCTGATGGCTACGCCCTTGCCCACGCGCGTTACCTGCAAATGATCGGCTATGCCGCCCATGTCGTTGCTGGTCGTCCCCTCCAGCACGATCGCCAGATCGGGCGCTACGCGATAGGCCGCGACCTCCGCGCCACGCAGGCCGACCTCCTCCTGCACGGTAAACGCGCAGGTCAGGTCTCCTTCGTACGCGCTCTCCTTCAGCGCGCGCAGCAGCGCTAGGCAGCCCACGCGGTCGTCGAGCGCCTTGGCCTTGACCAGCTCGTCGCCAAATTCCACGTATTCGCTGTCGAACATCGCATACGTGCCGACCGGGCAGAGCTTCAGCGCCTCGTCCTTCGCCTTCGCGCCGATATCGATGTAGAGCTTGTCGTAGCCCAGCACCTTCTGCATGTCGACGGCGCTCTGCAGGTGAATCGCCTTGGCCCCGATCACGCCGGGTACGCGCGCGTCGCCGACGAGCACGCGCTTGCTGACGATGACGCGCGGATCGATGCCGCCCACGCAGTCGATGCGCAGCAGCCCCTTCTCCGTCGCGCCCTTGACGATGAAGCCGACCTCGTCCATGTGAGCGGCCAGCATCACGTGCGGCAGGCTCGGGTTTTTACCCTTCTTCAGCGCGTACACGCTGCCCATCGTGTCGCAGGTCACCTCGTCGCACAGGGGCTTTGCCGCCTCGCGCAGGAAATCGCGCACCGCGCCCTCGTGGCCCGACACGCCGAACAGGTCCGTCAGTTCTTTTAGAAGCATATCTTATCCTCCCAATCCGCGTCAAGAGACGCGATATAGGCCGCGAGCAGGCGCGCCTGCTCCCTGAGGGTCCGAAGCGATATCGTCTCCACCGTGGTGTGCATGTACTTGAGCGGCAGCTCCATCAACACCGTAGGGACGCCCGCACGCGAAACCTGTAGCTCCCATGCGTCCGTCCACGTATCGCCCGAGCAGGCGGAGACCGACGTCTCCACGCCCACTTCCTTGGCGACCCTGAGCACGTCGCTAAGCATCTTCGGGTGGATGTTCGGCCCGCAGGTGAAGGCCGCCTTGTCGATGTCGTGCGTCTCGTCCGCCTTGCAGTCGGGCATGTCCGCATGCGTCACGTCGATGGCGATCGCAAGGTCCGGGTTTACCGCGTACACGCTGGTCTTCGCCCCGCGCGAGCCGACCTCCTCCTGCGAAGAACAGACCAGGTATACGTCGGCCTTATGGCGGCGAAGGCTGAGCTCCTGCGCGGCCAGCCAGAGGATGGCGCAGCAGGCGCGGTCGTCCAGCGTCTTGCAGGCCGCGTAGTCGCCCGCGAGCTGCGTAAACGGGCCCGTAAGCTGCACGCGGTCGCCCACGTGAACGCGGCGGCGGACCTCCTCCGCGCCGAAGCCCACGTCGATATACAGGTCCTCGCGCTTATAATTCTTCTTGCGGTCCGCCTCGCTGAGGATGTGCGGGGGCTTCGCGCCGATCACGCCGTGCAGCGGCGGATCGCACAGCACCTTCACCTCGCTCGCAGGCAAAATGCGCGGGTCCACGCCGCCCATCTGCGAAAAACGGATGCAGCCATCGTCCTCGATGTCCGTTACGATCAGGCCGATCTCGTCCAGATGCGCGCAGACGTAGATTCTGGGGCCCTTCTCGCCCGATTTACCGTCGCCCGGCGCGCCGTCACCCGGCAAATGGGCGATCATATTCTGCAGGCCGTCGATTTGCGTCTCCTCACAGTAGGGCGCGAAGGCTTCCTGCATGAAGGCCGCCACCTCCTGCTCGTTGCCCGGCAGGCCCGCGCTCTTCGTCGCCCGGGTCAGGAACTCCGTAAGGTTCAAAAGATCATCTCCTCTTCGTTAAATCGATGTTTGCGCGTCCATAAACGCCCGCTTGCCCGCCTCGTGCGCCTCGATCACCCGGTCGCACCAGCTGTCGAACGCGGGATCCGGCGTTTGACACTCTGGATGCGCCGATATGTAACGCCAAGCCTCTTGAACGCCCAGATCGTAGGGCGTCGTGCAGACGAAATCCGGCGCCAGGCGCTTGACCTTGGCGCAGTCGAAGACGACGGAGTTAGATTTATCGCCCAGCAGCGGGCCGCGCAAATCCGGCCGGCAGGCGACGAGGAAGTCCGTGGATATGTGATAGAGCGAGGGCATTACCCCCATCGCGCGCCCGGCGCATTCAAGCGCCTGGTTCCAGGTAAGCTGTTCGTCCGACGTGATCGTAAAAGCCTCGCCGAACGCCTTGTGGTGACCCATGAGGCCCACGAACGCCTTGGCAAAATCCCTCGCGTGCGTCAGCGTCCACAGGCTTGTGCCGTCGCCCGGCACGATTACGCGCTTGCCCGCCTGCATGCGTCGGAGCACCTCGTAGCTGCCCTTCTCTCCGTGTACGGGCACGGGGATCGACCGCTCGCAGTACGTGTGGCTGGGACGGACGATCGTAACCGGAAAGCTCTCCTCTCGATAGGCGTCCATCAAGGCCTGCTCGCAATCCGCTTTACTGCGCGAATAGTCCCAATAGGGGTTGCAAAGCGGCGTGGACTCCGTGATCACGTAGTCGCGCGGCGGCTTTTGGTAGGCCGAGGCCGAACTGATGAAGATGTACTGATCCGTCCTGCCCGTAAAGAGCCGGATGTCCCGCCGCGCCTGTTCGGGCGTAAAGACGATGAAGTCCGCCACTACGTCAAAGCGCTCGCCTTTAAGCGCCTTCGCGGCCGCCTGCTCGTCCGCAATGTCGAGCACGAGCGAGCGCACGCCCTGCGGCACGGGCCGGTTGCCGCGGTTGATCAGCGTCAAATCCCAACCGCGCAGCATGGCGAGCCGCGTCACTTCTGTGCTGATCGTACCGGTTCCGCCGATAAACAGTGCTTTCAATTTTCATCCTCCTGATAATGTAGCGTCGTGTTTTCACAAACCTCGCCCGTCTTCAGATCGATGTGCGGATAATCCGTCTCCATCTCGGGCGCAAACCCCATCCAATAGGCGGGCACCTGGTGCACATACCCGCAGACCGGGCAACGATAGTAGTAGACCTCCATACGCATTCCCCGCTTTATGCGAAATCTCCTCTATTATACCATAAAGGGAAAGGGCCGCAAAACGTGTTTCGTCTTGCGGCCCACTATTTTTTTATGAAGCACGGAGGATGTTTTCTCGCCGGCGCTAAGCTTATGCACTCGAGCGAGAGGAGGCGAGGCTACGCCTTTGCACCAAAAGAAAAAAAGGAAGCTCTAAAGCTTCCCATAAGCAAAATTACATTGAAATTCTCAGCGTCTCAAAAAGTGTTCTTTTTATGACGGTAAGTGGTATGGACTGCATCTCCTGAAGCTTATATATATCCGCGCATGATCGTCGCGATCAAATTAGTCTTGTAAAAATAGCCGGCTAACTTCGACTCTTCGATCATCTGCCCCACCTGTTCGATGGGCGATACCGTGAGGATGATCGGCACCAAGGCGAAGATGACGAACACCAGAAATACGCCGCGCACGCCGCCAAATACGCCGCCCATCAAGGCGTCCAGATGCCTGAGCACCGGCAGGCGGAATACGTAGCCGATGAGGTTGGAGAGCATCGTCAACACGATGTAAGCGATCACAAAGCAGATCAGGAAGCAGATGATGTTGAGCGATACGGCGATGATCGTCTGATTGAGATATTCGGAGATGTTCGCGCTCCCGGCGGCTGAAAACACCTGACTGTTTACGTTGCTCTGAACGAATTGCTGGAAGATCTCGGGCAAATTCGCACGGGCAAGAATATCGCTGAGCGTGTCTTGCGTCATGTTCGCGATCGGGGTCAATGCAAGGTCCACGTCCTTAATGCGCGACCCGGCATCGGTATAGTGTACAAGCGTGCGGATAAGCGCTTCGTTGTTTTGCAGCACCTCCGCCAGCTGCGGATAGGTCAGATACGCGACAAAGAGCGCGCCAAGCAGAGATACAAGGCTCAGGACGCCGCTGATAAACCCGCGGTACATGCCCATGATGATGCTGATGCCCAAAATGGCGATGATGATGTAGTCGACGATATTCAAGTCTCCACCCCCGTCTCTTTTTCCCGAGCGCCCCACGCGCATACCAGGAACGATTGAATAAGTCAGCTCGGCAGCGATATGACGTACGTATCGGAGCCCGATGCGACGATGACCTTGTCGTTTTGCAGCATGCCCAGCACCTTTGTAATCTGCACGGGCATCGTATAAGCCGTGAATACCTGCTCTCCATAGCGGCAACTGTAAACATGCGTACCCGAGAACGCATAGACGGACTTGGCGCCCAGGTAGGCGCCGATACAATCCGCCGGCAGGTGCAAAACCCTGTCGTTTGGTCCCCACATGAGGCGTAGGCTCGCCGCATTCAACGACCCGTCGCTCGCAGGCGCGGGGACAAAGAGCTGGTATGTATGCTTACCGACCTTGCGGATATCCTGCATATACCATCCGTAGATGAGCACGTCGTCCGTATTGGTATCGCGGGTAATACGATAATCGTATGCGCGGATCTTGCGCGTATCCACGACGTAGAGCTTGTCCGTATAGTAGATCTTATATACCAGCTGCTCGCCTAGCGTCGCGTTGCCAAGCACAAGCCGTCCGGGCTGATATGTCTGCAAAAAGGTCGAGATGACCGTTCCGCTCGTATCGATCCCCATAATCCACAGGTACTCGCCGTCGCTCATCGTAAAGAAGCCCATGTCCAGCAGCGTTTGATCGGTAAAAGAGATCGCATCTACGCTGGAACCGTCCTTGTCGATGACGTACACCGTGCCCGTATCGCTCGTGCCGACGAAGGCGGCGACGTATTGGCTGCCTATGCGGGCAAACTGAATTTCACCCGCCATCTTGTTGTTGTATGTGTTCTGTCCCCTGTCGTTCAGGGCGTAGATTTGGTTGGCCGACCATGCGACGACGCGACCGGGGCCCGTGCTGAAGCCCGCGTTGGCGCCTACCTGGAAATTCCATCGCGTGCTGCCCGAATCGCTCACGCATTGCAGCATGGTTCCATCGTAATACAAAATGTCTTCACCGAAGGGCGTAACCTTTTGTGTCGACAAAGCGCCCAGGCGCACCGCGCGGCCCGTCGTCTCGGTCGACGAACTGCTACCTACGGACAAAACGAGCACCACGATGATCACGACCACCGCGACGACCGCGACGAGCACCACGACAGGCGGTAGGTTTTTCTTTTTCCTTTGCATGACGGAATGAATCCTCCGTTTATTTCTCAGGATCGAAACGCTGGAAGGGGCATAAAAATCCTATGTTGTTATTCTGGATGCCAAGCGCCTTTTCCTCCAACCCCGGAAACATTTTAAACAAGACTAAAAGAGCTGCGTCTGGCTCCGACGGCGGAGGGCCTGCGCCGCCTGCGCCGGCGACATGCCGCGTACGTTGAGCATAAGCGCGCCTTTGCCGGAGGGCTTAAACCGAAGGTTCTTCATCCCTCCCTCAAAGATGACCGCATCCATCTCCTGTTGGCTGCCCACGGGCATCATATCAAAACCCATGCCCGTAAGACTGCCCGCCAACGCTTCCAAGCCCGGCTGATAGGCTACCTTCATGCGTTATCCCCCGATTCCATGCAATTTGATCCTCGCGCTTTTGAGGGCGAGGCCGCGCAACTATCTTGCGCGGACCGGGAGCTTTTTATGTAGTGTCCATGTACCAAACGAAAATGCGGCGAATTTCCTTGCATCCACTTACGCATGCAATTATAATGAACAAAACGGATGGAGGACGGTCATGCAAAAGCTTCTCGAACCGGTGCAGAGCCGCTTTGCGCAAGCGGGTTTCCCGGTCTATCTCGTAGGCGGCAGCGTGCGCAATCCGCTGCTTTCGTTGCCCGCGTCGGATCTGGATATCTGCGGTCCTGCGCGGGCTCAGCAGGTCGTCGACCTCTTCAAGGGCAGCGGCATGCGCGTCGTCCCGCGCGCCATACATTTTGGCACGGTCGAAATCCACTTTGAACGGGATGGAAAACGCTACATGGCGGAATACACGACGTTCCGCCATGACTCTTATCGCTGCGGACACCGGCCCGAAAGCGTACAGTTCACCGACCGCATCGAGGTCGATGCCCTGCGGCGTGACTTCCGCGTCAACGCGCTATACCTGGATTTGAAGACAGGCGAACTCATCGACCCGACCGGCGGGCTTGAAGACATTCAAAAAAAGCGACTTCGCACCGTAACGGATGACCCGGCGCTCGTCATCCGCGACGACGGCCTGCGAATCCTGCGCATGGCGCGCTTTGCCGCGCAGCTGCGCTTTTCGGTCGATGCGCCGCTGCTCGCCTGCGCAGCGGCGCACGCGCCGCTGCTCAAGGACATCGCGCCCGAGCGCCTCCGGGATGAGTGGGAAAAGATTTTGCTCGCCGACTTGCGCTATCCCCTTCTCCCCGGCGGCGTAAAGGAGAGCCTGGGTCTTGGTCTTTCGCTGCTCGAACGCATTGGCGCCTTTAATTTCCTCTTTCCAATCTGTAAGCGAGATGATCTGACGGTTTTGGCGCTCGCCGAAGCGTTTTCCACAAATGCAATATTCACAACCGCCGCAAAAATGGACGCACTGCCTTTTTTGGAGCCTTTTGGGGATTTAACCAACGTTTTGGCGCTTCGCACCGCGGCGTTTTTCGGCAAGACCCAACCGGATATTCTACGCAAAGCGATGGTTTCACTTCGATTTTCCACAGAAAATGTGCGAAAAACGGGATTTTTTGTGGAAAACCTTTGGGATACTGTGGATAACTTTATTTCATTGCAAAAACTGGCCCGGATCGGTTATACACAGGGCGCTGCGCTCGCCTGCCTGTATTTTGCGCGAAACCGTCAGCAACAGGCAGAGACGATTTTTGCTCGATTGGCCGAGCTATCGCGTACGCATGCCCCGATGGGCGTGCGCGATCTCGATGTAAACGGACGCGATTTACTGCCGCTGCTGGACGGGCGGAATAGGAGAATCATGACGCCTCTGCTGGACGCCCTGTGGATGCACTGCATCGAAGCGCCGGCGCATAACGAAAAGAAATATCTGCTCGCGTATGCGAAATCTTGGTTGAAACAGGCCCCTTTGAACGTCTGAACGCATGAAAAAACGCCTGCCGGCCGGCAGGCGCATTTTCATGCGTTACGCTTCACGCGTCAAATGTCCCGCCTCTACGCGATATATCGCGCCTTTTTCCGCCCCGGCGAGGTCTGATAGGTCGGTACAGGTGACGATCGTCTGCACGCGGCCGATACGCTCGATGAGCTGCTGCCTGCGATGCGGATCCAGCTCGCTCATCACGTCGTCGAGCATCAAAATCGGCGTCTCCCCGCGTTCTTCTTCCACGACGGCAAGCTCTGCGAGCTTGAGTGAGAGCACAACGGTTCGCTGCTGCCCCTGTGAACCGAAGACGCGTACCTCTTTCCCCGAGACGGTCAGCCTTAGATCGTCGCGGTGCGGTCCGACCGTCGTCGTCGCCCGACGAACGTCCTCTTCGCGCGCGGTAAAGAGCCTTTTCATCAGCGCTTCACCGACGTGATCCTCCTCTTTTACCTGCGTGACATACGATACTTCTAAAGCTTCCGCGCCGCCTGCAATCGCGCTGTGGCTCTCTGACGCTGCGCGTTTGAGTTTTTCGATATAATCGCGCCGGTGACGGACCACCTCTGCGCCGGCGAGCGCAAGCTGTTCATCCCACGCATCGAGCGTCGATTTCAGCGCGGGACGGCGCTGCATTTCCCGAAGCAGATTGTTGCGTTGGTTCAGCGCGCGAACATAGCGCTGTAGCGCGTAGAAATAAGCGGGCCGCAGCTGAGAGAGCTCCATGTCGATAAAATGCCTGCGTTCGGACGGGCCCTCTTTGACGATGGACAGATCCTCCGGCGCGAATAGCACGCCATTTACGTGCCCCATCAGCTCGCCGATGCGCGCGACCTGCGTGCCGCCAACGCGCACGGTCTTACGCCTGCGCTCCTCGCGCGAAAGCGTAATGGAGACGTCGTGCGTCCCGTCTAAATGCTTGACCTCTACGCCGACATGGGCCGCGCCCTCTCCCCAGCGGATGAGCTCACGGTCATGCGACGTACGATGAGAGCGCCCCAGGCAGCAAAGGTGCAGCGCCTCGAGCACGTTTGTCTTCCCCTGCGCGTTTTGACCCGTCAAGACGGTCATGCGCGCGTCGGGCAAGAGCTCGGCGCGCGCATAATTACGGAAATTTTGCAGGCGTATCTTTGTCGCTCGCATGGCATTAAGAGGCGAATACGCGCACAGGGAGCACCAAGTAGAGGTAATCCTCGCCCTCCGGCGGGCAGATGACGCAGGGGCTGACGTTGGAGTTAAAGCGCATACAGACGCTCTCTTCACCTAATACCTTGAGCACGTCGCTGATATAACGCACGTTGAAGGCGATATCCATGTCCTTTCCCTCGGTGAGGATGTTCATCTGCTCTTGCACGTCGCCCATCTCCGCGTTTGAGGTGAGGGTCAGCGCGTCTCCTTCTATGTGGAAGCGAACGAGGTTGTTCTTCCCCTCGCGCGCGATCAGGCTCGCGCGGTCGATCGCGTTTCCCAAATCCTCGCACTTGACCTGAATGCGCGTCTGCCATTCCGTCGGGAGGATTTGGCGGTAACGGATGTATTCGCCTTCGAGCAGACGCGTGACTACGCGCGTCGCGCCCATATCGGCGGACAGGTGCGTACGGCCGATGTTGAGATCCACCGGCCTCTCTTCATCTGCGAGCACCTTGGCGAGTTCGGAAAGCATCTTGCCGCCGACGACCGCCTGCATGGGCTGCTCGACGCGCTCAGCGAGATCGGCCCGGCGCATCGCGAGGCGGAATCCATCCAGGGCGACCATGCGCACCTCCTGCTCGCTGATCTCCATCAGGCATCCGGTCAGGATCGGGCGCGTTTCATCCGTGGCGATGGCGAAGCACGTCTTTTGCACCATGTCCTTGAGCGTCTTTTGCGCGATAGCGACCCGGCTGCCGCCTTCCACTTGGGGAAGCTCCGGGTATTCCACCGGGTTCATGCCGGAGAGCGTCGTGCGCGAGCTCTGACAGCGAATCGTCGCGGCATAGCGGTCGTTGACGGAAACCTCCACCGTGCCGCCAGGGAGTTTACGGACGATTTCACTGAAGAGCCTGCCGGGCAATACGACGCGTCCGTCTTCGCTGACTTGCGCGGCGATGGATGTTTCGATGCCCAGGGCGAGGTCGGTACAGGTGAGCTTGAGCCCTTCCGGGCAGGATTCGACGAGGACGCCTTCTAAGACCTGGAGGGTGGAACGGACGGCGAGCGCACGACTCACCGTGGAAATGGCGGCCATCAGATCGGATACTTGGCAGTTGAAACGCATCGTGAAAACTCCTTCCGGGTGTGGTTGCAGTATATATATCCGTAGTATTCGTAGGGCGTTGGAAACTGTGGAAAACAGAGGAATATGGCGAAGAGGCTCGAAAAATTGGACTCGATAGATCTGTGGAAAACAGGAAACATTGTCCACAGACGACGCCAAAACTGCTTTACAGTCTATGCGAAAGGCGCGAAGGATAGAACGGAGCCGCCGCCGTACGTGCAAAAATAGTCCACCTTCTTTTATTCGCGAAAAGCGAAGCAAAAACCTGCCTTGAAGACGGAAAAACTTGAAAAAATGTTTACGGAGCTTGACAGCGTGGAAGGATCAGATTATAATAGAAAGCGCTGTGCGTGGAGCGGTATCGAAGTGGTCATAACGGGACTGACTCGAAATCAGTTGAGGGGCAACTCTCCGTGGGTTCGAATCCCACCCGCTCCGCCAAATGAAAAAGCCAGGAAAACGATGTTTCTCTGGCTTTTTTATTATTCAAAATAATTCAAAACAGACTTTATAGGATCACTATTCGGAGGCGTTCGCCCAGCATCTGCACTGTTCGATGCGTTTTCCGCCGTCGCCCTGCTTCTCATCGTAAGCAAACTGCTTGAGCAAATCGCAGGGGAACGCGCCGCATTGTCCGCAGTGCGCATGCTTCTTGGCCTCGCAGCTGGATTTTACGGGGCAGCAATCGCCCCAAAACGGCTTGTCGATCTGCACGCAGCCCTTACACCCCATCTGTTCCCTGTACGTGCATTCGCTGCAAAGGATTCCGCATCTTGACTCGATCATTTTAAAAACCTCCATTTCTGATCCATATTATAACGAAGGAAACATGACATCTGGCGGTCATGTTTCCTGATCTATTGTAAATGAAGCGTTTTACCGCCGCCGGAGAAAGCGTATCAGTATATTGCGAACGACAATCGCCGCGACTGCTAAGACGGCTATGCCAATGATTTGAAACACCGTTCTCTCTCCTTACGCCCTGTTTTTCTGTACGATTTTGATGGAGGCGGCTGCCGATACGAGGATGACGAGCGCTACCAAACCGATTCCACAAAGGTAGGCTAAGGCGCTGTTTTGCATAAGGCGCAGGTCCATGCGGTTTGTCTCCCCCTCAAACGACCCCATAATGTAGTAAAACAGCAAGAAGCCGACGGTCGGGACGAACATAAACATCTTTCCCTTGATGGACCCGTAGCGGTAGTACCCTGGAATCTGCACGCCCGCGTAGAGACAAAACAGCAGGAGACATACGAGGAGCGTTCCCATCATTTCCGCAGGGGAAGGGGCGGCGTGCTGAAAGTGCAAAATAGCGCTCTGCGCGCACGACGAAACCAGCAAGGCAGAGAAGCCCATCACGTATATGATGAAATACCTTCCTATGACGAGCGCGCTCTTTTTAACCGGAAGAAAACCGTAGAAACGGTCGAAGCTGTTCTTTTCCACCACGGAAAAAGCATAGCCGGTCGTCATGGCCATGACCGTAGCGGCAAAAGACAGGCCCTCAAAGAGCGTGCCTGTGAAAAACGGGAAGATGAGCGGGACGAGCAGCACCAGCAATACCGATTTCAAATAGGGCTTTAGCAGCAGATAGTCCAGCTTCATGCATTGGACGGCAAAGGTCATTTCCGAACCTCCCTTTCTTTTTCAGCCTGGCGGCTCACAAACACGACGATCTCGTCGATCGTCGCCTCAACAGCCTGCGATTGCAACGATTGCGGGATTTCCTCCGTCCGAATCAGGGCTTCATACCCTGTAGAGAAGGTCCTAAGCCCGATCAGCTTGCTTTTCAGTTCCGGCGTCAGCGTCTTTTGATCGCCGCCAATCAGGCGGTATCCCTCCACAAACGCCTCTTTGCTTCCTGTAAATTTTTGCTTTCCAAGATGGATATAGGTGATATAGTCCGCTATTTTCTCCAGATCGCTGGTGATATGGGTCGAAAAGAGCACGCTATGGCGCCCATCCTCGATATACCCGGAGAGAATCTCGAGCAATTCGTCGCGGGATACCGGATCGAGCCCGCTGGTCGGTTCATCCAGAATCAAAAGCTTGGCGTCATAGGAAAAGGCGCATGCCAGCATGAGCTTCATCTGCATTCCCTTGGAGAGCTCTTTGACGCGCTTTTCTTTCGCAATCCGGAACGTAGCAAGCATGGTTCTAAATGTCTCGCCGTTCCAAGCATCATAAAAAAGCGCGTATGCTTTTTCCACGTCGGCCATGGTCCACTCATCGACGAAGTAGGCGCTGTCGAACACCACACCGATATCTCGCTTGATCTCCTGCTCTTTTGTGGCTACGTCTTTACCCAATACGGCGATGCTGCCGCTATCGGGCGTAACCATATTCAATATGGATTTGATGGTCGTCGTCTTTCCTGATCCATTGGGGCCGATGAGCCCCATGATAAAGCCTTCCGGCAAGCAAAAGCTGACCGGCTCCAGCGTAAAATCCCCGTACGATTTGGATAAGGATCTTACCTCCAACGCATTACCCATTCGATTGCCTCCTCAACTGATCTTGAAACAGGGCTTGTATCTCTTCCCCGTTCGCCCCTGCCCCCCGGGCCTTGTGGATGGCCTGCGCCATAAGCGCCCCGGCCTCGTCAAGCAGATGCTTTTTGATGATGTCGGAGCTCTTCTCTGCGACAAAGCAGCCTTTTCCCTGGACCGTTTGCAGGTAACCTTCGCTTTCAAGCTCCGTATAGGCGCGATTGACCGTAAGCACCCCAATCTTGAGTTCTTTTGCCAAGGACCTGAGAGACGGCAGCGTATCGCCTGGCGTCAGATCGCCGTCTAAAATGGCGTGTACGATCTGGCGCTTGATCTGTTCGTAAATGGGGCCTTCATAGCTGTTTGATATGACGATCTTCACGGTTCCTCCTCATCGGTACATTGGTGTTATGGTGTTATGTCAATCAGTATAACAGCTGTTCGACGTCCTGTCAAGTGGGCAAATATCCCTAATAGATTTATGCGCTATTTTCTTGACAGGAAAAATAAAACAGCCCCCGACGGTTTATTTCGTCCGTCGTTTGCTGTATAATGTGAAAGGGTCAACTGAATATCCGAAAATTACATTTGGAGGGCTTGGGATAAATGAAGAAAATGTGGAAAACGCTTGCGCTCATCGCCGGCATGTGTGCGATGCTGATGCCGTCGTCCATGCTGGGCGAGGGGGTTGAGAGCCGCATCGCCGCGCTAAACGCGCTATGCAAGACGCTCGAAACCGGTCATTACAACCTATTTGAGCTGGTGGATGCCGGCGCTTGGGTAGCGAAAAAGGAAGAAACCGCCGGGAAGGCGCAGGCATTGGGCGACACGGACTTTTCTTATGCGCTGATGGAGCTCGTCGGTTCGCTGCACGATGCGCACACACAGGTCGGCTTCCGCCCTGAGGAACAGATGCATATGCGCATCCTGCCCGTGCAGGTCTACGGTTTTGACGACGGCCTGCGCTTGCTGGCCGCGCCCGATATGTATGAAGCCCTGCTGGGTCAGAAGGTCGTCGCGCTGAACAGCATCCCGATAGACGAAGTATACGAGCGCTTCAGCGTATTGCTGAGCTACGACAACGAGGCCTACCGGCGCAAGATGTTCTCACAATGCTTCGCCAATGTGGATGCGATGCATTACCTGGGCCTCGCCGCGGAGGGGGAACGCATCTCGCTCACGCTAGAGGACGAAAACGGCGCGCAAGCGCAGATCGACCTCGAACCGCTCGCGGCCTCGCAGACGCAGGCGATTTCCTATGGCATGGTGCAGCGCAGCGCGACGCCCATCGCCGAGCAGGCGCGTCAAATTTACCAGACGGCGGAGCTATCCCCCGACGCGCTGCTCATCTCCTACTATAGCTGTCAGGAGGACCCAAACCTTCCTATGGCGGAGTTTGCCGCGCAGGTAAAGGAACAGATCGCGGGAAAGAACTATGCGCGCGTAATCGTCGATCTACGGTACAATGGCGGCGGCGATTCCAGGGTCTTGGAGCCCCTGATCGATATGCTGGATGCGGAAAAGACGCAGAAGGGATTTGCGCTCTATACGCTCATCGGAGAAAATACGTTTTCCTCCGCGCTGATGAACGCGGTACAATTGAAACGCATCGGCGCAACGCTCGTAGGCCGTCCGTCGGGCGGCAGCGTCAACCACTATGGCGAGTTGCAAAGCGCCGAGCTGGAGGGTCTTCCGCTCGTCGTCTACTATTCGACCCAGCGCTTTGTGATGGACGCTTCGTACGGCGATGGATCGCTCCTGCCGGATATCACGGTCCCCTTTTTGTTTGAGGACTATATGTCGGGCAGGGACGCGGACGTAGAGGCGGCGCTTTCTTAGGTGGAATGGGCCCATTGCCGTTTATTCTGAGATGATTTCCTGCACCCGGCCGACCTGCCCATCCTCCAACATCACCTTGATACCGTGCGGATGAAAGCTGCTCTTTGTGAGCAGCCGCATGACGATGCCCTCCGTCAGCTTCCCCGTGCGCTGGTCGGCCTTTAGCACAATTTTGACGCGCGCGCCTGGCTTCACGTCGGCGCGGTTTTGACCATTCATCGGTAAGGCTCCTTCATCGAACCGTGCCCGACAAAGGGTACGGTTCCTCCTTTTTGTTTTATTATATCATACCAAAGGGCGGGATTCTATACAAAGGGAGCGGCCTTTGCAGACCGCTCCCTTTGCGCACGTATCACTTTACTTGCAGCATTCGTAGCTGCCGCACATGCTTTCGTCCTTACAACCGTCGTGACAGTTGTTCTTTGCGACGACTTTGATGCTGTCCAGCCCACAAATATCCTGCGTGTCGTGATACTTACAGGAACTGACGGAGCAATGGATGCACTGATTATGTCTTTCAGTATGCATTTTGATCTCTCCCCCTTTCTCTGCCCCCATAGCATGTCCGCGCTTTGGGCGCGCTATGCGCAAAAAGCGCTTGATTTTTTCCGATGGATCGTCTACAATAAAACGCGTTTGAAAAACTGCATCGGACTGTTCGAAACCATCCAGTCCTTAAACAAAACTAGGGATTTGCGCGCGGCGTCGGCCGTGCGCATGCGGTCGCGTACGCCGGATGGAGGCGGATGCGGGCGCTTTTCTTTTGTCGTTTTGCGGCCGATGCAAGGGAGAATGAAGATGAAACGGATGAACACGAAAACCCTTACCCGCGCGGCCGTCATCGCCGCGCTGTACGCCGTCCTCACCCTCGTGCTCGCGCCCATCAGCTACGGCGCGATGCAGGTGCGCGTCTCCGAGGGCATGACGCTCCTGCCGGTACTCTTCCCCGAGGCCGTGCCAGCGCTTTTTATCGGCTGCCTGCTGGCGAACATCCTGGGCGGCTGCGCGCTGCCGGATATCGTCTTTGGATCCATCGCCACGCTGCTCGCCGCTATGGCGACGCGGGCATTGCGCGCAAATAAATGGCTGGCGGCGTTGCCGCCCGTCGTCCTCAACGGCCTGATCGTAGGCGCGCTGGTACACGTATTGTATACGCCGGAGATTCCGCTGCCGCTTTGCATGCTTTACGTCGCCGTCGGCGAGGCCATCGCATGCTACATCATGGGCATGCTGCTGCTCAAAGGCATGGAGCGGGTGCCGGAGAGATTGAAGCGGTCGTAGTGCACGGACATAGCGCCTTTAACAATGGTTTTGTAGCGGCTACCCAGTCTGTGATACCGAAATAGGTGCATGCATAGCCTACATTTGAAAACCTGATCGTTTATAATAGATACGCAAGGGCAAAGGACCGCCCCATAGATCGTTATAAACGGAGGATAAAATGAACACGGAGGACAGACTTCTTCGGATCGCCGCAAACGCTGCCTTGTCGCAGGAGATTAACGCGATTTGGGAACCCATGATATGGGGCGTGAAGCATATGGACCTGATCCCGAGGATAATGGGACGGGTCCCCTATGATCAGGGCGAACGGGAAAAGCTCAAAATATTTCTGCTCAATGAAAAAAGGTATGAGCTGTACGTTGCCATGCTATATTGCGATAGTGCAGAAAGAAATCGCGCGGGTAGGGCGGCCTCGGAGGAAAAGAATTTTCCCTCTGCATTCGAGGACGATACGGTTTTCTACCGCATGGCTTATGGACAGTTGCACACCTTTTTGCGATGGTGCGATGCGGATGATGAAAGCGCCTTGGTCGAAAAAGCCTCCGCGTTGGATCTATACCACCTGTGCTATATCGCCATTGCTGTCGGTTATGGGAAGATGGCCTTCGCGCTTATCTTCAATATGGATAGAGGTCCCACGCCAGGGGGCCGAAGTCGAGGTCGCCCAGTGGGCGGAAAGCCGAGACGGAAGGCCAATGAGCCGCAGAGCACCGCGAAGCGATAAGGGAGGCCGAACGACCGAATAGCGGCGCGCGATTTGGAAAATGCAAAAATGTTTTTGATCGATAAAAGAACCGCGCCGTATGCTTGACAGACGGCGCGGGGCGTCGTACAATGTAGGCAGGAAGGTTGGCCGCCTTTATCGGATTGCTCCGCGAGCAGTTTCAAACAGAAAACCGCCCAATACAGGGTAGCAGCCTGTGGGCGGTTTTCTGTTACTTATCCTTTTTGAGTAGTAATACTACAAGGGATATGAGAAAGATTGAAAGCATTTCAAAATCACTCATGAGATCACCCCGCTTTCGTACGACGTCTCGCGGGGGATTCCGCTTGCAAGCACCTTCCTGCCTACGTTATTATCATATCATGCTGCCTTTGCATTTGCAAGGCAGATTTTAGTTTATTGCACGATGTCCGGGACGTATGCGGCCTGCAGGTCGCATACCCTTGGACTCAGCAAGAGCGCGTCCTCACGTCGGGCGTGCCCGCGTATCACACTGGGCTACGGGCGGGCGACCCAAGGTCGCCCCTACTATATCATGTCATCTAAAACCTCACAAGCGAGAAATAAGATGATATTCGTTTTTCTCTGCCAACGAAATACGCTGGGTCAGTAAGCTTTGGGTTGACTTTCCAGGATTCCGACATATAATAAAAACATAAAATCGATTTGTTTTTATGTTTTGAACTCCCGATACTGGAAAGGAAATGAGCATGGCTTATATCGCTTTTGAGGACGTATGCAAGGAATATCCGACGGCGGGCGAGCCGGTGCGCGCCGCCGATCACGTGAACTTCGAGATCGAGAAGAGCGAGCTGTGCGTGGTGCTGGGGCCCAGCGGCGCGGGCAAGACCACCGTGCTCAACCTGCTGGGCGGTATGGACAAGGCGACATCCGGCACGATCGACGTTGGGGGCAAGACGGTCACATCGCTCACCTCGCGCCAATTGACGGAATACCGCAGGCTCGACGTCGGCTTTGTATTTCAATTCTACAACCTGATGCCCAATCTGACCGCGCTGGAGAACGTCGAGCTCGCCCAGCAGGTGTGCCCCAACGCGCTCAGCCCGCGCGAGGTGATGGAGCAGGTGGGCCTGCAGGACCGGATGCATAACTTCCCCGCGCAGCTCTCTGGCGGGGAGCAGCAACGCGTATCCATCGCGCGGGCGCTGTGCAAAAACCCGGCGCTGCTGCTTTGCGACGAGCCCACGGGCGCGCTCGATTCCAAGACGGGCGTTCAGGTGCTGGCGCTGCTGTCGAAGCTCTCGAAGGACTTTGGCACGACGGTGGTCATCATAACGCACAACGCCATGATCGCGCCGTTGGCCCGCCGCGTCATTCGCATGAAAAACGGCACGATCGAATCTGTCGTACTGAACGATCATCCTGCCAGCGTGGAGGAGATCGCATGGTAAAAAAGAAAAACACCCTGCGTAAAAAGTTGCTGCGGGATATGACGCGGGCCAAATTGCAGTTTATCTCCATGATGCTGCTGTGCGCGTTGGGCACCTGGGTGTTCAGCGGGCTGGACGCCGCCTGGCGCATGATCGACCGCACGATCGAGACGTACTACGAAGAACAGAACCTCGCGGATTTCTGGGTACAGCTGCCCGGCGCGGACCGCGAAGCCCTGCGGCGGGTGGAGCGTCTGCCCGGCGTCAGGCAGGTGCAAATGCGCGTGAACGCGCAGATGGATACCGATCTTGCGAGCGAAGCCACATTGCAGGTGCACGGCTACGACGGCGAGGCCGACATTAACGCGCCGCTGCTACAAGACGGGCAGCTGCTCGCCGCGAGCGACAAGCGTGGCATTCTACTGGAAAAGCAGTTCGCAGAGGCGAACGGCCTTCGCGTCGGCGACCGCTTCCGCCTGAAATTGGACGACTATGAACAGGCCTTTACCGTGCGCGGGCTGATCCTGAGTCCGGAGTACGTGATCACCGCCAAGGACGTGTCGCCCGATCCGCTGCACTACGGCTTTGCGATCGTCAACATGGATGCGCTCGCCCCGATTCCCGCGAGCGAATTGATCGTAGACCTGGAGGAGGGCGCGGACGTGGACGCGGTTAGGGCGCGCATCGAGAGCCTGTATCCCTATGCGCTCGTCGTGGACCAAAAGACGAACAGCTCTACGCAGCGCACGCGCAGCGACGTCACGATGTACAGGAAGCTGTCGTACGTCTTCCCGCTGCTCGCCTTTGCCGTCTCCTCGATGATCGTGCTGACGACCATTACGCGCCTGATCGACAACCAGCGCATGCAGCTGGGCACGCTCAAGGCGTTAGGCTACGGCGGAAACAAGGTGACGCGGCATTATCTCTCCTATGCGGTCTATCCCTCCATCGTCGGCGCGCTGCTCGGCCTCGCCGTCGGCCGGCTCACGCTGCCGCAGATGCTTTGGGATATGGAGGCCAGCCATTACGTATTCCCCTATCAGCTGCGCGCGCCCGTATCCCTCGCGGCATGGGGCGTATGCGCCCTCGCCGTCGCGCTCAGCTGCCTGGTCTGCTACACCGCCTATCGCAAGGCGGCCCGGGAGGTGACCGCGTCCCTGCTGCGGCCCAAGCCGCCCAAGGACGGCAACCGCATCCTGCTCGAGCGCTTTACGGGCCTATGGAGGCGCTTTAACTTCAACACCAAGATGGTGGCGCGCAACCTTTTTCGCAACAAGCTGCGCGCGGTCATGCTGCTGATCGGCATTCTGTGCTGTAACATGCTGATCATCACGTCCCTGGGCCTGGAGGATTCGGTTCGCTACTTTGTAGGCGGATATTATGACGGCACGATTCAATACGACCTGCGCGCCGACCTAACGGACGAGGGTGGCACGGCGGAATCGTACCACAAGCGCCTGGACGCGCAGCGTATCGAGGGGATCATGGAAAAGGCCGTAAGCCTGCGCACCGCGCAGGAGGCGCGCACGACGCACCTCACCGTGCTGGAGCCCGGGCAACAGCTGCTCCATCTGGGCAAGGATCGAACGTACATCGAAATTCCCGCCCAGGGCATAGCCGTGACGGAAAAGCTCTGCCAGGTGGTAGGGATCGGCCTGGGAGATACGGTAGAAATCTGGCTGCCGGGCGACGACCGCCCGATCCGCCAAGCGGTAACGCAGATCGTCTACTGCAACATCGGCCAAGGCATTTACATGGATCAGGCGCTGTGGGATACGCTGGGCAAGGGGGCGTTTAGGCCGACCGCGCTGCTGCTCAAGGATCCGACGGACGCGTGCGTGGCGATGGTGAAGCAGATGGATGAGCTGGACGCCGTCAAGGACCCGATCGTGCAGCACGAGCAAAACCTCGGGATCCTCGAGAGCCTGACGGGCATCTTCAACCTGATGTCCGGCGCGGCCCTGGGCCTCGCCTTCGTCATCCTATACAACATGGGCATCCTCAATTTTATGGAGAGGAGCCGCGAGTACGCGACGCTCAAGGTGCTCGGATACCATCAAAAGGAGATCAAACGGTTGATGGTGCGCGAAAACAACTGGATTACGACGTTGGGCGTGCTGCTGGGCATCGGACCGGGCATCTGGCTTACAGGCGTAGTCATGCGTTCCGTCGAATCCGACGAGATGGTCTACGGCTCGCATGTGGCGCTGCAATCCATCCTCATCGCGTGCGTTGTCACGTTTGCGTTCTCCCGGTTCGTCCAATGGATTTTGACCCGAAACGTAAGGAAGATCGACATGGTCACCTCGCTCAAGAGCGTGGAATAAGCGCGGATAAAGCCCTATGCAACCGCTCAACCAAGAAAGGAATGTTTGTTATGCGGAAAGTTACATGCCTGCTGCTCACCCTGCTGATGGCCCTGACGGGAAGCTTTGCCCTCGCGGATACCGATCTGAGCGCTATGAATACGGCGACCGGCGAGGTGGAGGCGGTGCGTACCGTCGATCTCGTCGCGCCCTTTTCGGGTACGCTCAAACCCTTCGATGTGGAGCGCGGCGACCGCCTGAAGGCGGGCGAAACGCTCTTCGAGCTGGATACGACCCGGATATACGCCCCCTGCGACGGCAAGCTGGGCGCGCTGTTCGCAGCGGCCGGGGACGACGCAGACGCGCTCACCCGCCGCTACGGCGGCCTGGCGGCGATCGAACCGTCTGAAAATCTGATCCTGCAGGCGACGACGTCCGGCGCTTACGATCAGGCGGAGAACAAGTTGCTGCACGTTGGCGAGAAGCTCTACTTCAAAAATACATCCGGCAAGAAGACGACCGGCACGGGGCGTGTGACCGCCGTGACGCAGGACGGCTATCAGGTAGAGATCCTCACCGGCTCGCCGGAGGTGAAGGAGAGCGTGAACCTCTATCGCGACGCGTTCTATACGAGAGAGAGCTGCGTAGGCAAGGGAACCTGCACGCCGGCGGATGCGGTTAGCGTGCTCGGCACAGGCCGCGTGCTCAAGGTGCACGCCGCGCAGGGCCAGAGCGTGAGAGCGGGCGACCTGCTCTTTGAGACGGTGGGCGCGGACGCGGATCCCGATGAACTGAGCGCGCAGGTCTACGCGCCCTCCGCGGGCGTGATGGGCGCCATCGCCGTACAAGACGGGCAGCAGGTGTATAAGGGGCAGCTCCTTTGCACGATCCACGACGAGAGCGCCTTGCAGATTACTGCGGATGTGGACGAGATGGACCTGGGCGCGCTTACGGTGGGGGACAGCCTGCCCGTCGTATTCGACCGCTTCCCCGATATGGTGTATCAGGGAACGGTGACATCGATCTCCGCGATGGGCACGGTCAAGCAGAACGCCAGCTACTACACGGTAAAGCTCGCCGTCGGCGGCGCTAACCTGCTGCTGGGTATGAGCGCGACGGTTTACCTTTCCAAATAATGAAGAGAACTATCCCGCAAGGGGGGAATGAGCCATGGCGACGGCGTTCAATGCGCAGGAGCGTGAAACCATCACAGGGCTGATCAAGGATGCCGCCCGGCGCTGTGCGGGGACGATCGGCATGAAAAGGACGACGCTAGAGCAACTGACGCACGAGGCGGGCATCTCCAAGAGCGCGTTTTACCGGTTTTACGAGAGCAAGGAGCACCTGTTTCTGGATATCTTCGAGGAGTGGCATACGGAGGTTTACGGCAGCGCGGAGGACGTGATCAGAAACCGGACGGATCTACCCATCAAAGCACGGATATCAATGGCCGTTCTTACGGCATGCCGCGTGATGGGAGAGGGACAAACGATGGCGCTATTCGCAGAGGATTTGCCGGCCATGCTGAGGCGGCTGCCGCCGGAGTGCATCGCCCAGCACTACCACAGCGACGACCAGCACATCGAGCGGTTGATCGCGCTCTCGGGCGCGCGCCTGAAAGTTCCCAAGGAGACGGCCAGCGCAATCCTGCGCATCCTCTTCATGAGCCTCTTTCAGCGCGCCGATATCGGCGACAACTATGAGGAGGCGCTGGAGGTGCTCGTGCAATGCACCTGCGAACAGATCATTGAGGCATAGGCATGAAGAAAACACCCCCGCACGGCGTCCATGGGCATTCGGACGGCGTGCGGGGGGTCCTTTAACGTTTGTTCTATCGCTTAAACATATATGGGGTATACTGTGTCAATCGACGAATAAGTTTTCTTCGTTGACGCCCCTGAGGCTGCTTTGTATAAAATTCCATAACCCATTTGCGAAATAGAGTATCTTTTCTAAATGAATAACCATTAAGGGTTTTATACCCACAATCAAGAATTGATTGTTCTAATCTTGAGATACAGAATAGAAATAATGTTTGATAACCTATGGAGATCATCAAATAGATGATCCGAATCTGTTCCAATGCAGACCCCTTGCCCAAAAACGCAGAACGATCCCTCATATCGCACCAGTTAAGAAAAGAATACAATTGACCCTGCAATTTCTTTTGATATGCAGGATTATTTGGCCCTGCATGGTGTAACAGTAAAGATTCATTTGATGATTGAGGATTGGTTATTTGATCACGGCATAGCATGCACGCCAGTAGTTCATATCGTCTTTCCTTCAAAAGCTTTTGTTTTATTCGCAGATGATCATCTGAATCACAGGGAAGGATGCCCATAATTTTCAGTACAGTATTGTGGTTTTTGGCACACCATAAGGTGGGCTCGAGAATTTGCAGAAACAACGAAGGATCAATCTTCCATTTTCCAACTTCTAAAGATAAACTAGACATCCTTTTATGCAGCTCCTTTTTAACGGAATTCCGTTTACTGCTTCATGATATCAAAAAATAATCAAAAGTCAACGGAATACCGTTAAACAAAAAGAAAAAATGCTGTTATCCTTTCTGTGTATAGAAAAAGAAAGGATGGTAGTATTTATGAATATCACACAAGCTGTGGTCGCGAGAATTGATGAATTATGTGCAAAAAGAACATATACAGTGAATGGAATAAGCACTATATCAGGAATGACACAATCTACAGTAAACGATATTATGAAAGGAACGACGCAAAATCCAGGTATTGTCACGCTGCACAAACTATGTGTGGGTCTAGATATCTCTGTACGAGATTTTTTTGATTCGCCTTTATTTGTCGATCTAGAGCCGCCTGTAAAGTAAACAGCAGCGACATGACGTTAAAAGATAATCCCGTGCTGTGTCTATAATTGCTCAGAACACCGCACGGGATTTAGTTAACGAATAAAGGTCTTTTCATTTCACCGCGCGAATCATCGGGGTATGGTCGTCCCCCGGCAGATAACCTATCAGCTCTACGCGCGTAAAGCCCGCCTCGCGCATCGCCTGTATCTCATGCTCCGGCGTCAGCGGCGTATCGAAGTGGACGAAGGCGTCCGGGGCAATCCCGTCACGCGCGCGCCTGCGGGCGGACTCGGCGAAGACCAGATCCTCGATCGCCTGGGTGCGGGCAACGTAATCGCATTCCAGATAGATGCCGCCCGGCTTTAGGCAGCGGCGCAGCTTGGCGAAGAGCTGCGTCTTTTTTGCTTGCGTAAAGTGGTGCAGCGTCTCAAACGAGACCGCCGCGTCAAAGCAATCTTCGCCCAGCGGATGTGCAAAGTAGTCCGCCCGCACGAGGCGCAGTCGCTTATCCCCGTGCTTGCGCTGAAGCTGCGAAAGCATTTCCTCTGACAAATCGATGCCGGTCACTTGAAGGCTTGGAAAGCGGGCAAAGATGCAGTCCAGCTCCAGGCCCGTGCCACAGCCGATGTCTAGCAGCGTTTGAATCCCCTCGGGCAACAGGTTGGCCATCCAGGAATAGTGCGCCTTCCAGGTGGACATATGGTCTTCATATTCTTCGATGCGCGCGTCGAAGAAGGTGTCCATGGCCTCCAGCGGCACGTCCTTCGTTTCGTCCAGCCACGCTTTGAGCGCCAGTTCATCCTGCTCCATCGGCATTCCCTCCCGTTTAATCGCTAAGGGATATTGTAAGCCCCGGACGATTTGCTTGTCTACCTCTCGTTTGATTCTGAATGAAATTTGAGGCGGCATTCAGACGCCTGCCTCGTTTTCCTGAACCCGCATGCGCACTACGCGACGGATGAGGTCGTATGGGAGGGGTTTGCCGTAAGGCAGCTGAACGCCGCCCTTGGTCGTCTTATATTCCGGCGCTTCTTTGCGAAACATCTCCACGCCGCTGGGCGCGGGATACAGACCGATATGCCGCTTGGCGATGGCGAAGTGGATGAGGTTGCCGTGGTACGCAAACGTCGGCATGCCCCAACTGATCTTTTCCGTCGCCATCGGAGCTTCTTCCAGAATGACGCGCCGCAGCGTCTGAAGCGTCTCCTGGATTTCCTGCGGGCACGACGCGATGTATTCGTCGATGGTCGTGATCTTGGGCTCTGCCATATGGGTACCTCCTATGCATTTTGTGTGCTTTTCATTATAGCAGCCTCCTGATGGAATAACAACCAGGGCTGAGCGTAAAATGCGCATTGCTAAAGCGCGCAAATAAAGATAAAATAATGAAAAACGGATAAGAAAGAGTGAGATTATTGGCCTTACATATTGCCATCTGCGACGACGAGTCGCAGGATCAGGCGTATTTGCAAAAAATTGTCGCTCTATGGGTAGAAAAAAAGAAAATAATGGCCCATATAACGACATACAACAGCGCCGAATCATTTTTATTCTCCTTGGGCGAAGACGACGCCGTTGATATCCTGCTGCTGGATATCCAGATGGGGCGTATGGACGGCGTCTCGCTCGCTAAAAGGATAAGGCAGACAAACGAGCGTATGCAGATTGTCTTCATTACCGGCTACCCCGACTTTGCGCTCGAGAGTTACGAGGTATCCGCTTTGTACTACCTGATGAAGCCGGTTAATCTCGAAAAGCTATATCAAGTGCTCGATAAGGCCGTCTTGCGCTTGGCGGAGAAACCGCGAACGATCCTTTTAAGCGAGGAGGGCGGGACGACAGCGGTGAGCGCCGACGAGATTTGGTATGCGGAGGCCTTCTCCCATGATATCGCGCTTTACATGACACGAAAAACGCTGCACCTGCGCATCCCGCTTAACACGCTTGAATCTCTTCTCGGCGAGGGCTTCTTTCGCTGCCATCGGTCCTATATCGTGAATATGAAACACGTGCGGCGTATTACGAAAAAGGCAGTGATTTTAGAGGATGCGCGCGAGCTTCCGCTTTCCCGTTCGCTCTACGATGAAGCGAATCGCGTCTTTATCCAAATCCGTTAGGAGGCTTTAAAATGTCGCTCAAAGCGATCGTTACGCTGGGTGCAGCCGCACTTCTGACGGCGGGGTCTTGTGCGCTATTGATCCGGCGCTATCTTATGCGGCTCGTTGATAAACGCATCTCTGCCTATCAAAACGACCTGGTCGCGCGCCACGTAGAGGAGGTGCAGAATATCTATAAGCAAATGCGCGGCTGGCGTCATGACTATCACAGCCACATTCAGGCTATGCAGGCCTTCCGCGCACTGGGGCAGGATGACAAGCTGGACGAATACCTCGTAAAATTGAACGCCGACTTGGTATCTGTCGATACGCTGGTGAAGTCCGGCAACGTTATGGTCGACGCGATCCTCAACTCAAAGCTTTCGTTGTGTAAGAGTCGATGCATAGGAACCCATGTGAAAGCGGTTGTACCTTCCAAATTGACCCTATCAGAAATCGACCTGTGCGTGATCGTCGGCAATTTGCTTGATAACGCCATCGAAGCCAATCTGCGTTGCGAGGCGGCGGCGGATCGCTTCCTAAGGGTATATATCAATCTAAAAGGCGAGCAGCTGTACATCTCGATCACCAATGCGTCCGGGCGTCGAGCGCGCAGCGTTCAAGGGCGGTATATGAGCCTCAAGAGCGAACCCAACCACGGCTTTGGGTTGGCGCGCGTCGATCGGATTATCGGAAGATACGACGGATACATCCGTCGGGGCGACGAGGAGGGAGCATTCACTACCGAGGTGCTTTTGCCGCTTTGACGTACAATTCGCGCCCACAGCGTGCAATTCGCGTCCAAATCCGCACAAACGCCCTATGATTTTGTATACTGTCTGCGAGGTGATGAATGTGGCCAAGCCGCGCTACAGTGTAGCACAAAACACGAGATACGTTCTGGACTTGATCTGGACACGGGATAAACCGCTCGTCTTGGCGATCTTGTTTACAACGTTGGCAGGCGTTTTTCTTCCGTTTTACGGCATTTACTTACCCAAGCTCGTGATCATGCTCATTGAACAAATGGCGACTATGCGGGATTTTATCGTTCAAATCGGCCTATTGACCCTATCGGCGGCCTTGCTCAGCCTCTTAAACGGCTATCTTGGCGTCTATAGCTATTGGCACGCGCATCGCATACGGAACAATTTGATGTGGGATCTTTTTGTGGCATCCCTTCACTGTAATTATAAGCATATCGAGAGCGCAGAGGGGCATACGAAGTATCAAAAGTCGGTACAAAGCCTGATGCAAGGGGATTATAGCGGCATCAACCGCATCGTCCCTGCGCTGGTGGGGCTATGCGTAGGCTTCCTGGGCTTCGCGCTGTATGCCGGCATTCTGTCCGGATTGAACCCGGCGTTCGTAGCGCTGCTAACCCTCTCTTCCGCCATCAACTACATTTTCATACGCCGCGCACAGCGGTATGCATATGGACGCAATGAGGAACGAGCACAGATCGGCCAAAAAATCGCGTATCTTCAAAGAAAAGCCGGCGATGCCGCATCGGGCAAGGATGTACGCCTCTATGCGATGAAGGGATGGTTCCTTCGGTTACAGGATGCGTATTTACACGCTCTGTATGCGATCGACGATTGCGTCGAGCATAAAAACCTGATTTCCACCGTGGTGAGTGCCCTGCTCATCCTGATTCGCGATGGCTTTGCCTACGTTTTCCTCATCTTTCAGGTAACAAACGACAGGATTGGGTTGGGGGATTTTGCCCTCTATGGCGGAGCTATTGCCGGCTTTTCCAATTGGATTACCCAAATTGTACGCCAGATGGGCGCGCTGACACAGGCAAGCCTACAGCTGTGCGATACGCGTGCGTTTTTCGACCTGGATATCCGACAATCGACCCGGGCGACGGGCTGCGTACCGCAGGCAACCAGCTATACGATCGAATTTCGCGACGTATGTTTCCGATATGAAGGCAGTGATAGGGACGCTATTTCCCATCTAAACCTGCAGATCCGATCCGGCGAAAAACTGGCGATCGTCGGTGTAAACGGAGCGGGCAAGACGACGCTGGTAAAACTTCTTTGTGGATTTTATAAGCCGGATTCGGGAGAAATTCGCATCAATGGCGTCGATATCTCAACGGTAAGCGAAGAAACGTTATATAGTCTCTATTCCGCGGTCTTTCAAGAGGTATTCATCGCCCCATTTACCCTCGCGGAAAACATCGCCTTAAAGACGGCGGATCTAATCGATTTGGATCGGGTTTGGGCGGCGATTTCGTTTGCAGGCCTGCAAGCGGATATCGAGAAGATCCCCGGTGGGATAAACGCGCCGATGACAAAAATTCGCAATATAGAGGGAGTCGTACTATCCGGCGGACAGCAGCAAAAGCTATTGTTGGCAAGGGCGCTGTATAAAGACGCGCCGATACTCATTTTGGATGAACCCTCAGCGGCGCTGGATCCCATCGCTGAGAGCGAGCTGTACGCGCAATACGACCGGCTAACGCGGGGCAAGACGTCGCTCTACATCTCACACCGGCTCGCGAGCACCCGCTTTTGCGATCGGATCGTCCTGATCGCAGGCGGACGAATTGCCGAGCAGGGAACGCACGCGCAACTGATCGAGCGTAATGGCGAATATGCACGGATGTTCGAAATTCAAAGTCATTACTATCGGAAAAACGTCGGCGGGAAAGGGGGTGCGCCGGATGGAGAAGCTTCATGAGTACGGCCGGTCCGTTTGGGCTTCGCTTAAGATTATCGCACGGTTTCATCCTCGCTTGCTTTGGGCTGTATCCTTAAAGGGTTTGCTGAAATCGGGGTACCCGTTTATCTTGATCATCGTGACCTCGCAGGCGATTACCCTGCTAGCGGAAAAGGCGCCCGTGCGGCAGACAATCGTCTATACGCTTGCGGGCATAGCCTGCTCATTTATGGTCCTAGCGATCCGCGCTCTCCTGGACAAATACTGTACGGTACGCTTGGAGGACTGTTGGCGCCGGTTCGAAGGTCTGACGGGCGAAAAGACGCTCTCTATCGATTATCCACAGCTGGATAGCCCAAAGACGACGGCCTTGCGCCAGAAGATGAAGGATGACGCCAATTGGGGCGCAGGTATTCGGAGCGTTTATTGGGCTTTTGAGTCGCTCACAGAATGCGCGTTTACGTTGATCTTATCAATCACGGTGGTCCTTCCCCTATTGCAGGCATTGTCCACCCAAAGCGATCTGCTCATCGCCGCCTGCTTCGGCTTCTCTTTGTTGTGCCTGATCGGGCTTTCGGTTTTCCTGAGCCACCGGGCGGGCAAGAAGGAGCAGGAGGCGATGAATAACCTTACGAAGGATAACCATCTCTTCATGTTTTTTGTACAGGGCATGGATTACGCTGTCGGCAAGGATATCAGGATATACAGAGCGCAAGCGCTGATCGAAAAGGTCGGACACCAATTCAGTATGGCGGCGGCTCAATACTTTTTTAAGAGTAACACGCGGCATTCAGGCGCTGCCACCGGCATAGGTGCGGCCATAACGACGCTGATCCAAGGCGGTGCCTATCTGTTCGTCGCACTAGGTGCGGCGGCGGGCATGCTTCCCATCGGCATGGTCGTGCGATGCGCCGGCAGCATTTTTCAGTTCTCTACGGCTTTGTCCAATTTATTGGGGAGGATCAGCAATTTGGTCGTCAGCGCTGAGCGGCAAAGAAGCACGCTACAGTTTTTCGATATCCCAGACGTTCTCTATAAGGGAACGCTCACGACGGAAAAGCGAGAAGACAACGATTATGAGATCGCTTTTGACCATGTCTCGTTTCGATACCCCGGGGCGGAGCAATACGCCCTTAGGGACCTGTCGCTTAAACTGCACGTCGGCGAGCGCCTCGCCGTAGTCGGCATGAACGGCAGCGGGAAGACGACGATGATCAAGCTGCTGTGCCGGCTATACGACCCGAGCGAAGGCAAAATTACGCTGAACGGCATAGACATCCGCAAGTACGATTACGCGGAGTACCTTGAGCTGTTGAGCGTCGTATTTCAGGATTTTAAGCTTTTTTCCCTCCCGCTTGGGCAGAACATCGCGGCTTCAACCCAATATGATTCTCAAAAGGCGTTGACTTGCCTCGAAAAAGCGGGATTTGGCGAGCGTATCAAAGCGCTATCCCGCGGGTTGGAGACTTGCCTCTATAAAGACTTTGACGAAGACGGCGTCGAGATCTCCGGCGGAGAGGCGCAGAAGATCGCGCTCGCCCGCGCGCTTTACAAGGACGCCCCCTTTATCATCCTGGACGAACCCACCGCGGCGCTAGACCCTATCGCCGAATATGAGATCTATTCAAAGTTTGACGGCATTGTCGGCGGGAGGACGGCGATCTACATCTCGCACAGGCTCTCCTCTTGCCGGTTTTGCCACGATATCGCGGTATTTCACGAGGGTGCGCTCGTGCAGCGGGGCAGCCATGACGAGCTTGTCGCCGACAGAAGCGGTAAATACTTTGAACTATGGCATGCGCAAGCGCAGTATTACGCCCATGCGGACGACGCGCCCGCCTAAAGAATGCTCCGGCAGACGCGAAAGCGCTTGCCGGGGCACTGTCTTAATGCAGGCGATCGATCAGGTCGAATGCAAAGGCGGTCATCTCGAAGCCGCAGCGAATAAAGCCGTCGTACTTGTGCAGCATGGTGCCGCTGGTCTGCATGACGAGCCCGCTGTTTCGTTCGACGTCGCCCCAAAGCTCCGCATTCATGCCATAGGCCACCCCTTGATGGCCGATGATGCGCCCTTTGCCGCACAGCCCTTCAAGCACCGCGACGTTCAGACCGCGCCCGGCATGGCGCACGGAACCTAGGCCGTCCTGGCAGGCGCGCATGAGCTCGATTGACGCGGGCTGCAGGATGCGAACGCCGTCGACGCTGCCGTCGGAGAGCAACAGGCGCAGCAGCTTGGCCATATCGCCCGCGCGAATGATGAGCCTCCCGGGAGACCAGGTGAAGTCCATCTCCGGGTCGACGGGCGGGAGAGGCCGGGCGGCGAGCGCCGGTGCGTCGTAGGCAACGCGGGGCGGGAAGACGCGGCTGACGTAGTAGCCGCAGGCCAAGCCGTGTATAGGCGATATGCGCTGGGGCGCGTAGGAGGCCCGAATGCCGAGGGGATCAAAGAGCAGCCGCTGCATCAGATCGTCAAAGCGCTCGCCCGTCATGATCTCCATGATGGAGCCGACGATGCCCGCGCCGAAGTTGGAATAACAAAACACCGTGCCGGGCTCATCATGCGAGAAGTCGACCGCGTCGTTCGGCGGGGTGAGCAGCTGGCGCATCGTCATCTCTCCATCGATGCCCGGCCCGTCGTAAAGCGCGTTATCTACCAGAGAGGCGGTGTGCGTAAGCAACTGGCGCAGCGTAATGGGCACGTCGGGATACCGCGGATTGCGCACGCGATAGCCCAGGTATGTTTCGATGTCCGCGTCCAGCTCGAGCAGGCCGTCCTCTACGAGGCGAAGCGCGGCGAACGCGAACACCAGCTTGGAAACGGAGGCTACGCGAAAGAACGTGTCTTCGGTTACCGGCACTTGCTCCTGCACGCGGGCGAGGCCATAAGGGAAAACGCCCGCGAGACACCCCTGCACGACGAGGCCCATCGTGCCGCCGACGGTGCGATTGCGGCGAAAGATCTCATCGACGCATCGCTGCACGTCCGCGTGCGCCTGCGGAGAGAGCAGGCCGTCCGGCTGGAGGGATAGATCGCCCGGTACTACGGGGATTGTACCGCGGCGCTTGCGCAGCTTGGCGATAGTTTGCGAAGACAGGTTTTTCATACAGACCTCCGATGCGGATAGAATGCATCCATTATAGCATGTCCGGACGCGCGGAGGGAATATGCTGTCTTAATTACTTGCCTATTTTTTAAATATTTTTTTGTGTTTTTGTTGAAAGCACTGCAAAAATATATTATAATGCTTTTAAGCAATAAGCACAAAAGGAGGCGCGCCTTGAAATCTTCAAAATACAAACGCGAGTATACGTTGACCCAACATACGCCTTTGCTCCATTTCCAGGGAGGACAACGTGGAGTGACGCTACGGGCGAGCGAAGTCAAACCCCAGCTGGATCGTTTTTTGCACAACTTTATTGAAAAAATGATGCTTAAGGTTCCACAATCGTGGTACATTGCTCGGGAAAGTAAATACGTACATTCATTTGCCTATAAAATGAGTGTTTCATCAAAAACTACTCAACAGGTAAGCAAAGGAAAAGGATCTACGGTCAGACAACTTTATTTTGCCGATAAGAGTGGGACAGAAGCTCTCTTTTTTAAAAGTACATGTGCTGATGGGCGAGAATTTTATGGTGTACACCTTACGCTGGTTTGCTTTTGCGAGGAAATGTGCTTGCTTGAGGACGCAAATATACCCGGGTTGCCTGGCAATGTAACTTTATTAGACCTCATCGACTTCGTGCTGCCGGCATTCTTTGCGCTTCATTGCTTTGGTACGCGCGCGACAAAAGGATTCGGAAGTTTTACTTTGGATGATAGGCCTATTGACGAGTCCTATCTTAGGATTTTTGTCCCTGTTTACTATAGTTTGGCATATAAAAAAGAAAATCCTTGTTATACGGATGTATTGACAATCATTTGGATTATCTCCGGAATGATGAAATCAGGATTTAATTTTCCTCATTTAAATCCACCCAAATACTATAAGGGCCGTATATTCGATTATTTTATTAAAAAAGGGATCGGAAGCGATAAAGCCTTTATTAAACAAAAGGTACTACAGGGAAAAGATAACAACGTCAACAGCGAGGAGAACGCGAGGTATTCAGGATTCAGATTTTCTCGTGCGATGCTAGGCCTTCCGCAGGAATATCAATTTCGGGGAGGACCCAAGACATCCCGCTGCGGAAAAGTAAAAGTTAAGCGTGTGGAGGGCAAAAATAAAATCGAACGCTTTGCATCTCCGGTTCGTTTTATACCCAACGGACAAGCACTCTTCATCGTCCCTACACCGATTCCGGATGAGATGTTCGGCGCGAGTTTTTTGTTCGACAAAGAACAGATATCAACGCCATCCAAGGATGAATTCAATCTGGTACAGTACCTGGACTGGTTTATGGATGAGCTTATGGATGCAGTCAAAAACAATGGAGAAAAAACCATACCCTCATTTGATTGTGTATTAAAGACATTGGATACATCGTTTAAAAACATTCGTCATCCGGCGAAGGATAGGGGGCCAGCCCATGCGTAACTACGTTGCGCTCACCATTGGACCTGTCTTTGAAACGATTTCCGGAGCCTCAACGCCGGGCGCGCTGTGGTGTGCTAGCGGTCTCTTTTCGCGCCTGGCAGGCGACCTATGCGCCTCTGTAACGCTTGATATACCGGACGCGCAAATCATCGCGCCCGCTTATGACCCTGCCGTCACCTATAACGACGGTGTTGGACGTTGGCATGACCGCATCTTTTTTTCCAGCGATCTAACGGCAGAGGGATTGAAAGAGAAGCTGCAAACGATATGTACGAACACAAAGGACAAAATAGCAAATCATATACATGCAGCAATCCTTTTTAGAGGCGATGCATTGACTCGCGTACAAAACTATATCAGAGATTATATCCAAATTCACTGGCTCATTGCGCCGGAAGCTGTGGCGCATGCTAACGGCCATAACTGCATTTTAAATTTGTCCGGCTATTTGGATAGCATGGAGCTCACATCCGGTTTTGTGCCGGACGATACGTCGAATCCTTTGACAGCGCTCTTTTCCGGTACAGAGCAGAGCTCTAATACTTACATTAAAAATTGCTGGCTAATCCCGAAGGGTGAAATCGGGTCGTCCTTTCAGCTGTTGAACGAAGGAAATATACGCGAGATTAACGATATTGCCAATCCAACCGCTGCACAGGACGGATTGAGGATTCGCGGTTATTATGCTGTCGTCTATTCCGATGGCGACAACATGGGCAAAGCCCTCGGACGGATTCCGGACGATGAGGCGGTTCGTCAATTTCAAAATTGTTGTGTAGAATACGCCGGTGAGGCTGCGAGCGCAATAGGGGATTTCGGAGGTCTTACCATTTATGCCGGAGGCGACGACCTCCTCTTCCTTGCGCCGGTGCTGGGGAAGAATGATGAAAATATTCTTGAGCTGTGCACAAGGATTACACAGATATTCGATAGAATGTTTGCCTCCTATCACGTAGACGGATCACATTCTCCTTCGCTATCGTTTGGCATTTCGGTGAATTATATCAAGTACCCGCTTTATGAGGCGTTGGAGGATGCACGTGAACTCTTATTTAACGATGCAAAATCAGAGCAGAAAAACCAGCTTGCACTCGCTGTTCACAAACGCAGCGGACAATCCATAAAGATGATATTGCCTAACCGTATAGATGAGGATTCGCCGATATCAGAACTATCCAATTTTATCAGACAACAGAGGTGTGATGCGGAAAAGGTACTCCACTCCGTTTTACATACGCTCAACGTTTATAAATCTTCTTTTGCGCTTTGCAAACAACACGAGATGGATACACAAAACCTGTTCGACAATCTTTTTGACTGCTATGCGCACGACGTTAAACGCTCTTATATACAATCCATTAAATCATTGGGTGATAGCATGGAACGTGATGGAGGGTGCAGATCTGACGGTGCGAACGGCATGTGCAGTGATAGTGTAGAGGTTCTTATCGCCATGCTGTGGTTTGCAAAGCTTTATACGGAAAAGGGGGTTTAAGGATGGGCAGCTTCCTTGTGACGCTATCACCTCTGGAGCCATACTTTTTTGGTGGAGAACGTAATTTCGACTTTGGCCAAGTGCGCCGAAAGATGAAACAGAGCTATTTTATTCGATCGCAAGAGACACCCGCACAGACAACGCTGCTGGGCGCTTTGCGCTATGCGGTGCTATATGCAAACGATGCGCTCATAAGAAATTTTACCGATGCGGCACAAAAAAAACATGCCGCTGATTTGGTTGGTCCTAAGAGCTTTTCGTTCGGCGAGCGAAGTGATTTCGGATGGATCCATTCGATCTCCCCATTGTTCATCCTTGAAGACAGCCACTATCTCGTGCCTGCACCTATGAACCACAAAGAAAGCGGGAAGGCAAAGCGCTATACCCCGATGAAGATCGAACGCTGTGAAGACGTTTTATCAAGTGTCGAAGACGGATTAATCGCTGTCGACTACGATGCCAAAGCGGGCTGCACAGCAGGCTGGGTAAACGTGGACAGCGGAGAGATGATTCCCCCGTCAGATCTTTTTGAGGGCGTCGTCCGTTTAGGCATCGATACGCACAGAGCGGAAAGAGAAGAGGAAGGCGGTTATTTCAAAAAAGAGTACAAGCGTTTAAAACGTGGATCTTTTGCATTCTTTGCCGAGATGGAGAAAGTGCCGGAAAGGCTACTCGATGGCGTGACCGTATTTCTCGGTCAGAACAAATCCGCGTTTCTCCTGCGCATGCAAGCGCATCAAAATGATTTGGCAGACCTCGTCCAACAGATGCTTGAAAGCCGAATGGATATGCCATTTTGGTATGCACTGGGTGATTGCCTTATGAACAACAGTCCATCGGGATTTCATATCGTACGCACGCGCTTGTTCCGTCATCTGACCACCAGCGCGGACAACCGCTATTATCACCGGTACAACAAGACCGAGAAGCTCTATCGGCTCGTTGAGGGAGGCTCTGTTTTTTATGGATCAGAGCCGGAAGGCGCAGACGAAGCGATTTGCAATAAAATCGGTATGAATCACTTTATATATGTGGGAGGCGGCAAGCATGAAGACTAAATTTTATTTTATGACGTGTCTAACGAATCTGCACGTGGGCAACGGGGACGTAAACTTTAATGTGATCGACAAAGAAGTGGAACGGGATCCTGTTACCGGCTATCCCACGATCCATCCTTCCGGCGTCAAGGGCTCTCTTAGGCGATATTTTGAGCAGAACGAGCCCCGGAATACGGTGAAATTATTTGGTTCCTCCGTTCAGGAGAGCATAGGCAGCGCCAGCACGCCAGGAAGCTTAAAGTTTCTTTCTGCGCAAATGCTGGCCCGTCCGGCTAGGGCATCAGAAGGATGCAGCGCCTTTTACATGGTTACGACAAAAACAGCGCTGGATCAGTTTTGTGTCGCGACGCTGGCGTTGACAGGAAAAAGGCCGTTTCAGACGACGGGGATATCCCCGTGCATAGATTACCGCATCGCAGACAAAGACGTCGGAGTTGAAGGGTATTGTGTGAATACTGCTGTTCCAGAAAGTTCAGGCATTAAGAAGAATCAAAATTATTTAAACGATATTTTGGGCGGTGATTTTCTCATTCTCTCCGACGAAACGTTCCGGAAGATTCCACTTCCGGTTGTGGCGCGCAATTATCTTGAAAACGGGGAAAGCAAAAACCTTTGGTACGAAGAGCTTGTCCCGCATGAGAGCATTTTCTGGTTCGCCGTTTTAGGCGACGAAGCCGATCTCGCGTGTTTTGACGCGACGATCAATCACAGGGTCGTGCAGTTCGGTGGAAATGCGTCGGTGGGGTGTGGGCTTTGCATGCTAAAAGGAGGGATCTCGAATGTCGAAGCAGCGAATCAATGAATATCTGCCGCTGGCCTACAAAGCATTGGATGCGTGTGGCATTGCCAAGAATGGGGCAGTTGACAGCGCGCTGCGCGGGCAGATCGCCGCATTCGGGGCGGCCGTATCCTTAGGGAGCTTACTTCCCGCTATCGCCTTTTTTAGTGAACGAGGAAAGGCGGCCAGTGAACGTCAGGATCTGATGAAAGCGATCCACTGGATTATGCTCAAAAGCGATGGAACAGAGAACAATGAAATCATCGCCTCGCCAGAGGGGCTTTTTAAACAAGCGCTGGGAATGAATTTCGATAAAATGGAAGCGTTCCGGGAAAGGATCCTCGATGCCGCCGTAGCGCTTAAGCTGGCCATGAATCTCTATAAAAGAAGCACGGGCGAAGAGCTTAAGAAAGGCGGAGAGCCATCATGAGTTCGACAAATCTTTCATGGTTCTTTAATGTGGAATATTACAAGGATGCCTTTAAAGACGGGTTCGCATTTTCAGACATAAATCAGAAGTTTTTAAATTTTAACCCGATCGCTATCACGCATCCCGTCCTTCCTGGAGAGCTATCATTTGATTTACAAACACAATACCCAGGGCTATTGGCCGGTACGGGGTACTGCCATCAAGGAGGAATTCAAGGGGAGGTGTGCGCAGGGCTCTCATTGGATTATGTGACAGGATCACCCTATCTCCCGGGCTCCTCTGTCAAAGGTGCGCTACGCGCAGCCTTCGAGCATGAAGGGTATATTCGCGAATTGCTGCAGGACGACAGCGCGGATGTATTAGCTCTTGAGTGTAATATATTCGGACATCGGCGTGAAAAAGAAACCGGATCCGCAGGATGTTCGCAGGATGTATTTTTAGACGCATATCCCGTTCAATATGACACAAATGGGCTTCTGGATCTGGAAAATATCACGCCCCATCACGTATCAGAAAATTGGGAATTGTCTGATCCCATCCCTTTGACATTTTTAAAAATACGCCCTGATGTCGTATTTCGTTTTCGATTCCTCCTGGCGGATTCGATGGGCCTCGTCGCAGAGGAGAAGCTGGCGTTGTTTCGCAAGATTTTGTTGGATTTGGGCATAGGGGCCAAGACCAATGTGGGCTTTGGCCGCTTCACCGACGGGATAAAGCAGCTTCAGCCCGTGCAACGAGCTTCACAAGAGGGGGTATGCCTAGATTGTGGTAAAAAAACAAAAATGAACGCAAAGACAGGAAAGTACTACTCCCGTTGTTTCGACTGTAATCAAAAGCATATTAAGATGAAAGGATAGAGATGATGAGCGAGGAAAAAAAGGAGTTCCCGGACGTTTACAGCTATCACACGTTTATTTTTCCTTTTTTATGGAATGATAGCGGAAAGATTGAGCGCAAGCAATTCGAAAGCTGTCTGGATTCGCGCTGGAAACTCGATCTTCTGGATACACATAGCGCTACCGACCCGGAGGCGGCACGGCAGACATATAGCCAATATCAGTATTTCAACGCTGCTGCCAGATCCATCATTTACACCGTGTCGGATACAAATGAAGAGGCTGTACGCAATTTTCGATTTGCACCGGAGCTGTTTGACAATAACAAAGCTCCTGTGAGTTACTGCATAAAAAAAGGCACTCTTCGGTATGCACTGCGGGTAAACGCCTTACGTCTTAAACTTTACAATACGGGTATTGGCTTAATTGTATATGAACTAGAGAATACAGAACCGTGCGATATTGATCAGATTAACGCTATGAACGATCTCGGACGCCGGGTATTTAGGCCTTATTATGCAACAGGTAATGACGGCAGCATTAACTGTTCATCTTGTGCCGATATGTTGGCGTTGGAGGGAATCACTGATTTTCAAGGTAAACCGGTGCTTTCACGGATCGCCACAGAAGAACCCGGCGGATCCCACGAAGCCAAACTGGCTCGCGTGGTCGCCTTTCTGTTGGAAAACGAAAACAAGCGTGCGACTGTGAAGCGTAACGATGACCAAGAAAACGAGTATTACATAGAACCTATCATCGACGATCGCATGTTTGTCGCTTGTCTTGTAAAGGATCGTCAATTTGCCGACCTGCTCGCTACGTGGAACGGTAATGAATATTGCTATGTCGCCGACGCTCTCGAAAAAGAACCTCAAGCTGCCGACAACGTTGCCCGTATGTTATACGAATTTGTATTTATAGACGGGAGTGGCATTACATGTACCAGCCGTCGGTTGTTAGAGGAGTTGATGAAACGGCATGTCTATGACCGTTGGCTGGAGTACCGTGCAAGCGGCGAGTTGAGCGGTACTGTATACGGCATCACGGAATATAGCCTCGTTTGTCTATCGACATATTTTGTCGCAATCGAATCCTTTTTGACTCAATATATAGAAATGGTTATGTTGGTGCTTGCCCAGCGCGCCTCATTGCTTGCCTTTGAACGGCGTATCAGCGAAGTATCCCGTTCGCACAGGCACGAAAAGAAACTTCGTGAAAGCTATATTCGTTTTTCGAGTCGATTTCTTCTTCTGGAGGTGACGCCTCAGCAGCAAGGCATTGAGCTTTACAATAGAATGTTAGAGATTCTCTTTGTAAATTGCAAGAAAACAATGGTTGAAAGTCAGATAGAAGGCTTGTTTGAGCTAAAGAATTTTAAGATTAACAATGCTCAGAAAAGCATTCTTGCAATTATCGCTTTTCTGGGTGGTGTAGGCGCATTAAATTTATTGTTTCAGTGGACGAGTCTTTCTTCAGGTTGGCGGCTTTGCATCACGTTATTGACGGTTGCTGTGGAATTGTTGATATATTTTATTTCGGCAAGAGATTGAATTGGAAAGAAACATACTCAACAGAGCTATTCTTTTTATCCAAATGTTCATGATTGCTTAGGATTATAATAAGGCTGTTTACTTTCATCAAAAGAAAGTGGACAGCTATTTTGGTAATATATATAATCCTATTTGACTTACTTAATGTCGTACCCGGACGCGCGGAGGGAATGCATTTATGCTATAATAGAGGCAATGAATCGCCGGGGCAAGGAGAGCTTATGAAAGAAACGCTGCGCGTATCGGTGCGCGCGCTCGTCGAATTTACGCTGCACGCGGAGGATATCGCGCCCGCGGGGCCGGACCGTCAGCGTATGCAGGAGGGTTCGCGCGCCCACCGCGCGCGTCAAGGCGCCGCGCAGGAGGACCAACCCGGCTACGAGGCAGAGGTGTCGCTCTCCCTCACGGTGGCGGGCGGCGAGGGCTTTGATCTAGAGGTATCCGGCCGGGTGGACGGCCTGTTCGAAGCGGACGGTCTGCTGTGCGTAGAGGAGATCAAGCTCTGGGGGGCGGAAGAGCCGCTTCAAGAGGCGGTGCCCGCCCACGCGGCGCAGGCCGCCTGTTATGCGCATATGCTCTGCGTAAGCCGGGGCGTACCCGCCGTTCGCATGGATATCGTCTATGCCGACATACGCGGGAGCGTCCTGCAGCGCTTCACTCAGGTGCAGGATGCAAAGGCGCTCGCCGCGCGGTTTGACGCTCTGCGCATCCCTTATGCCCGTTGGCAAGAGGCGCTGCTACGCTGGCGGCGAACGCGCGATGAAGCGCTTGAAGCCTTCCCCTTCCCCTACAGCGAGTTCCGCGCGGGGCAGCGTACGTTTTCGGGCAATGTCTTCGTCGCGATCCGGGAGCGCAAACGCTTGCTCGCCCAGGCGCCTACCGGAACCGGCAAGACGGCGGCAACGCTCTTTCCCGCGCTCAAGGCGCTGCGCGCAGGGCATACGAAGCAAATCTTCTACCTTACGGCGCGCACGACGGGGCGGGCGCTCGCACTGGGTACCCTGCGCCACTTTTTACAAAACGGCGCCCGCGCACGGGCGCTGGAGCTGACGGCGAAGGACAAGGTCTGTCCCCTGGGCGCGCTACGCCGGTGCGATCCGGAGTACTGCGAGATGGCGAAGGGCTTCTACATTCGCTTAGCAGACGCTGTGCAGGAATTGCTCGCGATCGATATGTGGGATCGCGAGGCTGTAGCTGCGGTGGCCGGGCGCTACAACATCTGCGCGTTCGAGCTATCCCTTTCGCTTGCGGAGATCGCCGACGTCGTCGTATGCGATTACAACTACGCGTTTGACCCGGTCGCCCGCATCCAACGCGTTTTTTTACAGCGCAACGACATGACCCTGCTGGTGGACGAGGCGCACAACCTCATCGATCGCGCGCGAGATATGCTTTCCGCACAGGCGGACAGCGCCTCCTTGCGCCAATTGCGCGCGCAGTATGGCAAGCAATTTGGGCGCAAGACCGCGCTTTACCGCGCACTGACGCGCGCACTCAGGCGCTTGAAAGAAATCCGCGGCGAAGCGACGGAGGAAGGAACCGTGCGCCTCGAAGCGCCGCCCGAGGGTCTGGCGGAGGACATGCAGGGCCTGGCGGACGCGCTGGGCGAGGCGATGGCCAAGGGGCAGGGGGCGATGCTGACGGACGCCTTTTCCGACGCGCTTTCGTACGTGCAATGCGCCGACCGGGTAGATGAAACGTACGCCATTCTGCTGGAACGCGACGGGAAGGAGGCGCGCGTGCGCCTGCTCTGCCTGGACCCCGCCCCATACTTGACCGGGCTGACCGCCAAAGTGCGCGGGGTCGTCTACTTTTCCGCCACGCTTACCCCGCTGCCCCAGATGCGCGCGCTGCTGGGCGGCGAAGAAGAGGACGGCATGCTCGCCCTGCCCTCTCCCTTCCCGCCCGAGCACATGCGCGTGGTGCGCATGCCCATCGACACGCGCTATGCCCAAAGAAAGCGTACGGCGCCACAGGTCGCCCGGGCAATCGCCGCCCTCGTACAAGGCCGCCCCGGGAATTACCTCGCCCTTTTCCCATCCTATAGCTACATGCGTCTCGTGCGCGAGCACTTTGAGGCGCTGGAGGCGCCGGTGCAGGTGATCTGTCAAGAGAGCGGCATGGATGAGCCCGCCCGCGACGCCTTTCTCGCCCGCTTCGAGCCCGGCAGGGAGGTCGTGGGTTTCTGCGTCATGGGGGGCGTGTTTGCAGAGGGAATCGACCTGCCGGGCGAGCGGCTTTTGGGCGTAGCGGTCGTCGGCGTTGGCTTGCCGCAGCTGTGTATGGAGCGCGATGTCCTGCGCGATTACTTTAACGAGAGGCAGCGCGACGGATTTGCCCTCGCCTATCGCATCCCCGGGATGACGAAGGTGCTCCAATCCGTGGGCCGCGTGATCCGTACGCATGCGGACAAAGGGACGGCGCTGCTCATCGACGCGCGCTTCTTTGACCCTGAATACGAAGCACTTTTGCCCGCACACTTCTTCCCGCTATATGCCGCCGCCACCGAGCGTGCGCTCACAGGCCTTCTTTTCGACTTTTGGGGCCCGACAAACGGAATTCTAAACGGTGAAAAAAGGGAATAAAGGTAGGCATGTCGAACAAAGGAAATAGCGTTTTTTCTGCCAGCCTGCTTGACGGTGGTGCGCAAGGGTGTTATACTGTTCGTGATGAAGAATTGCGTTCATAAATATGAATACACAGGGCGCAAAGCACGGTTTATCACCCCATAAAGGAGGCGCATTGCGTGGCCGAAACCCTCAACCGCTCCCTCGCGCGCGGGCTGGATATCCTGGAGCTGCTCAGCGAGGAGCCCGGCGGCATGGAGCTGCATCAGATCGCCAAGGCGCTTTCGATCCCCAAGTCGAGCGCGTTCAACCTCATCCATACGCTGCTTGGCAAGCGCTATGTCGCCTATGACGAAGCGACGGCGCGCTATACGCTGTCTCTGCGCATGTTCGAAATGGGCTCCGCGGCGGTGAAGGACGTGACGGAACAGTCCGTCGTCCACCAGTACATGCAGCGCGTCTACATAGGCTGTAACGAGACCGTGCATTGCGGCGTGCCGGACGGTACGGAGGTGGTGTATGTCGACAAGCTCGAGAGCACCCACTCCATCCGCATGACGTCGCGGGTCGGGGCGCGTTTTCCGCTTTATTGCACGGCGATGGGCCGCGCGGTGCTCGCCTGCTGGCCGGAGGAGCACGTGCGCGAGCTATACCGTAATTATGCGTTTCAAAAATTAACGCCCCATACGGTCGACACCCTTGAGGAGCTATTGACCGAAATCGCCCGCGTTCGCCAGCAAGGATATGCGGCCGAGTTCGAGGAGAGCAACGAGAACGTCTGTTGCTTTGCCGTCGCCATCCGCGACCGCGTGGGCAAGCCCCTCTATGCGGTCAGCGTGTCTATGCCGACGTTCCGCGCCAGCGACGGATCTGTACGGCGTTGCATCCAGCTGCTTCTCGACGCCCAGCGGCGTATTGAGCGTTTTTTACACGTCTTATAATCCTCAATTTTCTATAGGAGGCTGTGACATGATGAAACTTTGCAAAGAGACCCTTCCCTCCCTGAGCGTGAAACATGGGAGCACGCCTGCGCGCGAGCGCGTCCTTCAATTCGGCGAGGGCGGCTTTTTGCGCGCGTTCGTCGATTACATGGTCGACAAGGCCAATCAGGAGGCGGGCATGGATGCCGGGGTCGTGGTCGTGCAGCCCATCGAGCGGGGCCTCGTCGACAAGCTGAACGAACAGGACGGCCTGTATACGCTGATCCTGCGCGGTAAGGAAGCAGGCCGCGTGGTGAAGGATACGCGCGTTGTTACCTGCGTACGCCGCGGGCTGAACCCCTATCAGGATTTTGAGGGATATCTGGCCCTCGCGCACAACCCAGACCTGCGCTTCATCGTCTCCAATACCACGGAGGCGGGCATCGTCTACACGGGCAAGGACAGCTTTGACGATAAACCGCAGGCCTCTTACCCCGGCAAGCTCACCCGACTGCTCTACGAGCGCTACCGGGCGTTCGGCGACGAAGCCGGTAAGGGATGGATCCTCCTGCCGGTCGAGCTCATCGACGACAACGGCGGCGAGCTGAAGAAATGCGTGCTCAAGACTGCGGCGCAGTGGGGCCTGGAGGCGGATTTTGTGGCTTGGCTCGAGCGGGAGTGCGTCTTTACCTCCACGCTTGTGGACAGGATCGTCACCGGCTACCCGCGCGACGAGGCGGAGGCTATTCTTACGGAACTAGGCTACGACGACTTCCTGCTCGACGCGGCGGAGCCGTTCGGCCTTTGGGTCATCGAGGGGCCGGCCTGGATTGAAAAGGAGCTGCCCTTTAAAGCGGCGGGGCTAAACGTCGTATTCACGCAGGACGTGAAACCCTATAAGCTGCGCAAGGTGCGCATGCTCAACGGCGCGCACACCTCTATGGTGCTTGGCGCGTACCTCGCGGGCCTCGACACCGTGGGCGCGTGCATGGCGGACGAATCCATGCGCAAGTACATGTCCACCGCGCTCTTTGAGGAAATTATGCCTACGCTCGACCTGCCGAAGGACGACCTCGAGGCGTTCGCTTCTGCGATCTTCGAGCGCTTTGAAAACCCGTTCAATAAGCATTACCTGCTCTCTATCGCGCTCAATTCCCAGTCCAAATTCCGCGCGCGCGTGCTGCCGACGATCAAGGAATACGTGCGCAGAAGGGGCTGCCTGCCCGACGTGCTGACCTTCTCGATGGCCGCGTTCATCGCATTCTACTGCGGCAAAAAGAAGGAGGACGGCTCGCTGGAGGGCGTGCGCGCGGCGGGGAATACCTATGCCATCGTGGACGACGGCCCCGTGCTCGACTTCTTTGCGGCCCTTGACGGCAAGGATGCGGACGAGGCCGCGCGCGCTGTGCTCTCGAACACGGATTTCTGGGGGGAAGACCTGACGCTGCTGCCCGGCTTTGAAAAGGCGGTCGCGCAGTGCCTGCGGGATATCCGAGAGAAGGGCGCGCGCGCTACGATCGACGCGCGCATGCGCTGAGCGGAGGGCTAGATGAAAAAGACGAAGAGCATTCGTATCAGCGGCCGCGACAACGTCGCCGTCGCGGTGGAGGCCCTGGCGGCGGGAGAACAGACGCTGGGCGTGACGCTGCTGGAGGATATCCCCGCAGGTCATAAGTTCGCGTTGGACGCGATCGCCGAGGGGGCGGACGTCGTCAAATACGCGTTCCCCATCGGGCATGCGACGAGGGACATCGCCCCCGGCGCCTGGGTGCATACGCACAACGTCAAGACCAACCTCTCAGGCACGCTCGCGTACGACTACAAGCCCGCCGGCGAGCGGACGCCCATAGACCGGCACACGACGTTCGAGGGGTATGTACGGGAGGACGGACGCGTGGGCGTCCGCAACGAGCTGTGGATCGTCAATACCGTAGGCTGCGTCAACGGCACCTCGCAAATCCTCGCGCGCATGGGCGCGGAGGCTTTTGCGGGCAAGGTCGACGGCGTACACTGCTTTACGCACCCCTACGGCTGCTCTCAGCTGGGCGAGGATCACCTCACCACGCAGCGCCTGCTCGCCGCCATGGTGCGCCATCCCAACGCGGGCGGCGTGCTGGTGCTGGGCCTGGGCTGCGAGAACAACCATATCGAAGCGTTCAAACAGGTGCTGGGCCCGGTCGACGCGCGGCGCGTGAAGTTTTTGACCACGCAGGACGTGCCGGACGAGGTCGAAGCGGGCATGCAACTGCTCACGGAGCTGGCGGATTATGCCGCGACGTTTAAAAGGGAAACGGTGGACGCTTCGCGGTTGATCGTCGGCCTCAAGTGCGGCGGGTCGGACGGGCTGTCGGGCATCACGGCCAATCCGCTGCTGGGCAGCTTTTCGGATCTGCTGGCCCGCTGCGGGGGCACGACGCTGCTCACCGAGGTGCCGGAGATGTTCGGCGCGGAGACGCTGCTGATGAACCGCTGCAAGGACGAGGAGACGTTTGAAAAGACGGTGCGCCTCATCAACGAATTCAAAGAATACTTCCTGCGCCACGGCCAGGAGGTATACGAAAACCCTTCGCCCGGAAACAAGGCGGGCGGTATCACCACCCTGGAGGATAAGTCGCTCGGCTGTACGCAAAAGGGGGGCACCGCGCAGGTAATGGACGTGCTGGATTACGCCCAGCCCGTGCGCGAGCGGGGGTTAAACCTCGTCAAGGGGCCGGGAAACGACCTGTGCGCCATCACGGCGCTGATGGCTGCCGGGGCGCAGCTGGTGCTCTTCACCACTGGCCGGGGAACGCCCGTCGGCGCGCCCGTGCCGACCGTCAAGGTCGCCACGAACAGCGCGCTCGCTGAGAAAAAGCCGGGCTGGATCGACTTCGACGCGGGCGTGCTCGTGCGCGGCGCGTCGATGGAGGAGACGACGCGCGCCTTTATGGACAAGGTGCTTAGCGTCGCCTCCGGCGAGCAGACCTGCAACGAGCGCTTCGGATACCGTGAAATCGCCATCTTTAAGGACGGCGTCACGCTATAAAACGTGCAGAAAAACGGAGGTGCGATTATGAAGGAATTCATGGACAAGGACTTCCTGCTCTCGACCGACACCGCGCGTAAGCTCTACAAGGCGGCCCGTGATATGCCGATCTTCGACTACCACTGCCACCTCAACCCGCGCGAGATTTACGAAAACATCCAGTTTCGCAACATCGGCCATCTGATGCTCGGGGGAGATCATTACAAATGGCGGGCGATGCTTTCAAACGGCGTGCCCGACGCGCTGTGCCGCGGCGACGGGAGCGATTGGGAGAAGTTTTACGCATTTGCCGGCACGCTCAAATACGCGATCGGCAACCCGCTCTTCCACTGGACGCACCTGGAGCTCAAGCGCGTCTTCGGCATCGACGAGGTGCTGAGCGAGAAGACGGCCAAGGCCATCTGGGATAAGGCGAACGCCATGCTGCAAAGCGACGATTTCCGCTGCCGCCGCCTGATCGAAAAGTTCAACGTCAAGGTCGTATGCACCACGGACGATCCGTGCGACGACCTGCACTACCATAAGCTGATGGCCGAGGACAAGACATTCAAGGTCAAGGTGCTGCCCGCCTTCCGCCCGGACAAGGTGATCGGCATCGACCGCGCGGGCTTCGTGCAGTACGTATCCCTCCTGGGCCGCGTTTCCGGCAAGAACACGCTCAATTTCCAGGATATGCTGGGCGCGCTGGAGGCCCGTGTGCAATACTTCCACGACGCAGGCGCGCGCATAAGCGACCATGCGCTCGATACCGTCCCCTTTGCTACGCCGGACTATGCGGTGGCGCAGGAGGTTTACCGCAAGGCGCTCGGCGGCGAGCCGCTGACCGCGCTGGAGGTCGAGACCTACAAGACCTGCGTGCTGCGCTCGCTGGGCAAGATGTACGCCGACCGCGGCTGGGTGATGCAGTATCATATCGGCGCGATGCGCAACAACAACGCCCGCATGTTCGAGCGCTACGGCGCGGACGTGGGCTTCGATTCCGTGAGCGACGCCGAGATCGCCGCGAAGCTCTCCCGGCTGCTGGACATGCTGGACGCGGAAAAGATGCTGCCCAAGACGATCCTCTACTGCCTCAACCCCAAGGACAACTATGTCCTGGGCACGATGATCGGCAATTTCCAGGACGGCGAAACCCCTGGCAAGATCCAATTCGGCTCCGGCTGGTGGTTCAACGACCAGAAGCAGGGCATGATCGACCAGTTGACCGCGCTGGCGAATCTGGGTCTATTGGGCCGTTTTGTCGGCATGCTAACCGACAGCCGCTCGTTCATCTCGTATCCGCGCCACGAATACTTCCGCCGCATACTGTGCGATCTGATCGGCAAGTGGGTCGAGAACGGCGAGTACCCGGCGGACATGGATACGCTCAAGGAGCTTGTGCGGGGCATCTGCTTCAACAACGCGGCCGGATACTTCGGCATACAGGTCGATTGACGCCGGTAGATTCCCGCAAAGGAGGGTTCTTCCCATGGAGACTTATACAAAGCCGCAGAGGCCTTGGCAGGAGCTGGGCGGCGGCACGCGCCGGCGCATCCGCTCCTACGACGCGCAGATGATGATGGTCGAGGTCAACTTCGACGAGGGCGCTACAGGCGCGGACCACGCGCACGCGCATACCCAGATCACCTACTGCCTGGAGGGCGAGTTCGCATTCCACATCGGCGATACGCCCTATACGTTGACCCGGGGCGATACCCTCGTGTTCCCCGCAAACGCCGTGCACGGCTGCAAGGCCGTAAAGGCGGGCACGCTACTGGACGTCTTTACGCCCATGCGCGAGGATTTTTTGCCTAACGGTTAACCATACCCCGGTTAAAAATTTTATGAAATATATGGGAGGTAAAGAAATGGATATCCTCAAGCAACTTTCACTTATCGGCATCGTGCCGGTCATCGCGATCGACGACGCGGCGGACGCCGTGCCGCTATGCAAGGCGCTCGCCGAGGGCGGCCTGCCCTGCGCTGAGATTACGTTCCGCACCGCCGCCGCCGCGGATGCCATCAAGAACGTTAGCAGCGCGCTGCCGGACGTGCTCGTCGGCGCGGGCACGGTGCTGACCTGCGAGCAGGTCGACCGCGCGGTCGCCGCGGGCGCAAAGTTCATCGTCTCCCCCGGCCTAAACCCGGAGGTCGTCAAGCACTGCCTTGAGATCGGCATCCCCGTAACGCCGGGCACATCCAACCCCTCGGATATCGAGACGGCGCTTTCTCTGGGCCTGAAGACCGTCAAATTTTTCCCGGCGGAGGCGGCCGGCGGTCTGAAGTACATCAAGTCCATCGCCGCGCCCTACGTCGACGTGACCTTCATGCCTACCGGCGGCGTGAACGAGAAGAACCTGCTCGACTACCTAAGCTTTGGTAAGATCCTCTGCTGCGGCGGGTCTTGGATGGTGCCCAAGGACGCGGTGGCCGTAAAGGATTGGGCGAAGATCCGCGAGTTGACGGCATCCGCGGTGAAGTTGATGCTCGGCTTCGAGCTGGCGCACATCGGCGTCAACTGCGACGGCGAGGAGGACGCGATTCGCACCGCCGAGGCTTTCTGCAAGCTTTTCGGCTGGCCGGTCAAGGTCGGCAATTCCTCGGTCTTCTCCGGCACGGCGGTAGAGGTCATGAAGAAGAACGGACGGGGCCAAAAAGGTCATATCGCCATCCGCACGAACTTCCTGGCGCGCGGTCGAGCTTATCTGGAGCGCCAGGGCTTCCAGTTCGACGAGGCCTCGTTGGTCGTCAAGGACGGCAAACAGATCGCGATTTATCTCAAGGACGAAATCGCGGGCTTTGCCGTGCACCTCGTGCAAAAATAAGGTCCCTCCCCATGCGCGTCGGTCTCCGGCGCGTATTTTTATAAAGTCTGTATAAAGACATTATAAAGACGCCACATTCATTCGATCTTTAAAAAAGTAAAATATTATCAAGAACACTTGTCAAATCGTACAGTTTCTGCTAAAATCAATTGGGGCATAGTTTTCAAACTGCCGTAAAGCGAACGAGATCTTTATAAAATCTTTATTGATGAATCTTTTTCGCCCCCGCGCACGTGGGCGAAAGGATATATATTGGAGGAGGTATTCCTAAATGAAAAAACTGATGGCCCTTATCCTTTCCTTGGTTCTCGTCTTTGCCTGCGCTTCGCTGGCATCCGCGCAGGTCGTCCTGCAGCTGTCCGAAGTGCACGCCGAAGGCTACCCCACCTCGATGGCCGACTACGAGTTCGCGCGCCTGGTCGAAGAAAAGACCGAAGGCCGCGTCAAGATCGAAGTCTACACCGGCGGCAAGCTGTACGGCGAAGAATCCACCGCGATCGAGGCGCTGCAGACCGGCGCGCTGGCCTTCAGCCGCGTGAGCGCGTCCCCTGTGGCCAACTTCGTGCCCTCCATTAACGCCATCCAGATGCCCTATCTGTATAAGAGCGGCGAGCACATGTGGGCCGTGCTCAACGGCGAGATCGGCCAGAAGATGCTCGCGGGCATTCAGGAGTCCAACTCCGGCATGATCGGCCTTTGCTGGTACGACGCCGGCTCCCGCTGCTTCTACCTGACCAAAGAGGTCAAGAGCGTCGCCGACATGAAGGGGCTTAAGATCCGCATGCAGAACAACTCGATGATGATTCGCATGGTCGAGCTGCTGGGCGGCACGGGCGTCTCAGGTATCGGCCCGAACGAGGTTTACTCCGCCATCAAGGCCGGCACGGTCGACGGCGCTGAGAACAACTGGCCGACGTATCAGAACATGGGCGACTACGAAGCCGCTCCCTACTACATCCTCGACCATCACACCCGCGTGCCGGAGATTCTGCTCGCGAGCGAAATCGCCATGAGCATGGTGTCCCCGGAAGACCTGGAGATCATCAAGGAATGCGCCAAGGAGACCCAGGAATTCGAAATCGCCGCGTGGGCCGAGAAAGAAAAGTCCTCTGAAGAGATCGTCCGCGCCGCCGGCACGACCGTCGTCGAGCTGAGCGCCGAGGCGTTCGCTGAGTTCCAGTCCGCCATGGCGCCGCTGTACGACGAGTTCGGCGCGGATTACGCGGATGTCATCGCCGAGATCCAGGCGTTGGGCGAAAACTTCTAAAAAACCCTTTCCGGGACACTTTGAGCGGAGGGAGCGGCGCTTGGCCCGATCTCTCCGCTCATTCTTCACACCAAACCGGAGGTGATTCCTTTGGCAAACGCGCTCCGTTCGATCAACCATTTTATTCACAGGCTGCTCTTATTGATCGCGCAGGCGTCTATGATCGTGATGGTCATCGTCGTCACCTATACAGTCATCGCGCGCTTCGTCTTCAACACAGGCAACTCCTGGGCGGAGGAGCTGCCCCGCATCCTGGTCGCGCTCTTCGCCTTTCTGGCCTGTGCGATGGGCGTGCGCGACCACCTGCACGTGGCTGTCGGCGTGATCTACAACCGTTTCCCGGAGGGAAGCGGGGCCCGTAAGGCGATGGACGTGCTCACAGACGTCTGCGTGCTCGTCGTGGGCTTGCTCATGCTCGTATACGGCTATCAGCTTTGCGTCACGCTCGCAGGCCGAAACGGCAAGATGCCGATGACGCAGTGGCCCGTCTGGGTGCAGTACATCTCCGTGCCGGTCGCCGGATTTGTCATGAGCTTCGACTCAATCCTCTTTTTGACCGGCATCGTTAAGGCCGAGGACAAGATCTTTTCCGACCCGAACGACGATCCGATGGAGAAAGCCCGCAAACTGCGCGAGCAGGAAGAGGCTGCAAAGGAGGCGCAAAAGTAATGGACACCGCTTTGCTCGCCAGTATCGCATTGCTAGGCGGATTCGTTCTGCTGATGCTGCTGCGCGTCCCCGTATCCTTCTCCCTCATCCTGTCGACCGCCGCCTCCGCGCTCATCTTCTATCGCGGCAATATGGTCATGATCACCACCCTGCTGCAGCAGATGGTCAAGGGCGTGGATAGCTTCTCGCTTCTATCGATTCCGTTTTTCATCATCGCAGGCGAGATTATGGGATCGGGCGGCATCTCCGACCGGCTGATACGCTTTGCCAACCTGCTCGTAGGCTGGATGCCCGGCGGCCTGGCGATGGTCAATTGCCTCGCCTCCATGCTCTTCGGCGGCATCTCAGGGTCCGCGGTGGCGGACGTCTCCAGCCTGGGTACGATGCTGATACCCATGATGAAAAAGCAGGGCTATGACGACGACTTCTCCGTAGGCATCACCGTCACATCCGCCTGTCAGGGGGTGCTCATCCCGCCGAGCCATAACATGGTCATCTATGCGCTTGCGGCCGGCGGCGGCATCTCCATCGGCAAGATGTTCATGGGCGGTTTGATCCCCGGCGTTCTGCTGGGCATCGCGCTGATGGTCGTCTGTTATATCCTCGCCATCAAGCGCCGCTACCCCAAGAGCGAGCGCTTCACCCGCAAGGAGGTGCCCAAGGTCATCCTCGACGGCATTCTGCCCATGATGACGATGGTCATCATCATCGGCGGCGTGACGGCGGGCATCTGTACCGCGACGGAGGCCGCCGCGATCGCCTGTGTCTACGCATTTATCATCGCCTTCTTCGTCATTCGCGAGGTGAAAATCAGGGACCTGGGGCGCATCCTGTGCAATTCCCTCAAGACGCTCGCCATCGTATTGACGTTGATCGCCGCCGCAAAGGCTTTTGCCTGGATGATGACCGTGCTTCGCATTCCGGACAACATCACCGCGGCGCTTATCGGCGTGACGGACAATAAATATTTACTGCTTCTCATCATCAATGTGTTGTTGCTCGTGCTCGGCTGTGTGATGGACATGGCGCCGCTCATCCTGATCATGACGCCGATCCTCTTCCCGGTATGCGTGACGACGCTGGGCATGGATCCGATTCACTTCGGCGTCATGCTGATCTTCAACCTCGCCATCGGGCTTTGCACGCCGCCGGTCGGCTCGGCCCTTTTCGTCGGCTGCGCCATCGGCAAGACGCCCATCGAACGCACCAGCAAGAACATGCTGCCGCTCTTTGCGGTCATGGTGGTCATGCTGCTGCTCATTACGTACGTGCCGGCGATTACGATGCTCGTGCCCAATATGATGGGTTGATTTAAATCATTGAACTTAGGCGCGCCTGCTGCGATTCTTTCGCGCAGGCGCTTCTTTTAATCATATTACGGCGTATGCAGGCATACTCAATCATTGTGTTATCACAGTGCATGGGAGGTCCTGTTGGATGAAAAGACTATGTTTGCTGGCCGCGTCGCTCCTACTTCTATGGGGCTTTTGCCCGCCCGCCCGCGCGGCAGGGATCACACTCAATTTCAAAGCGGCCTCCGCGGCGGAGGTGTCCGCCGCCGATCAACGCTTTGCAGAGTTGGTCGAGCAAAAGACACAGGGGCGCATCGAAGTGGTCCTCCATGCCGGCGATGCGCTCTATAGCGCGGACGCGCTGACCGTCGAGGCGTTGCTCGTCGGCGATCTGGCGTTCGCCACATTGCCAGCGACGGCGCTCGCCGATTTTGTCCCATTGTTGGGTGCGCTGCGCCTTCCGTTCCTCTTCTCCGGCAACCTATCGCTCTGGGAGACGTTGACCGCCGAATCGACCGGCCAGAACCTGTTGAACGCGGTTGCCGCCTGTTCTGGCGAGGCGCTGGAGGCCTTGGGTTGGCGGCAGGGCGCGGTTCAGTACCTTTACCTGCATGAGGATGCCGCGGCGCCCGGCGATTGGGCGGGCCTGCGCCTTTATGCGCAGGACGCGCTGGCGTGCGATATGCTGGTCGCGCTTGGCGCCGAGCCTGTGACGGGCCTTTCGGCGGAAGAAGCGGCCGCGGCGGCGCAGAATCTGGACGGCGCATGCGGAACGCCGGGCCCGGGGGAGACGGACGCAAGCCTCTTCGCCGGATCAGGCCTTCAAATTCCATACGCTTTTGAGCCCCGCGTGTTCGTCGCATCTGCTGCGGCCCTCGCTTCTTCCGGCATTCATGACGAGGATAGGGAGATCCTCTACGAATGCGCAAAAGCCAGCCAGGCGTATGCCGCTGAGCTGGCTGCGCAGTGCGCAGACGATGCCGCGGCGCAGGCGGCTGCCCAAGGCGGCCGCGTCCTCGAATTGCCGACCGACGCGCTTCGCGACCTTCAGGGGCGAATGGCGGAGCCGCTGGAGACGTTGGACGGCCAAAGCGTCTATAGCAAATGGACCGCTGGATTGGAAGACGCGCTATATCCCCTTCTCCTCCCCGCCTTAACCGAATAGGGAAGATCCAAGTCGAAGGGCTGTGGGATTTGCACCCTGCAAGCCCTTTGTACTTTTGCATTTTGCCGTCATGGGTTTATAATGGAGATCGTCGTTCGGATATATAAACGCTTTTACCAAAATCTCTTGTCAGCAGCTATTTTTAGCCGTATAATGATAGCATGCAGAACCGTGTAACCGGAGGGTGTAAAGCCGGACGGGCACGGCAATTTACCGGGCGGGCTTATTGGCCCGCCCAGCCCCGGCGGCAAACCCGATGGGGAGATAGAAAAGGAGAGATTCCCATGTCTCGTGTAGTAACCTTCGGCGAAATCATGCTCCGCCTCAAGAGCCCGGCGCTCGAACGTTTCTTCCAAAGCCCCTCGCTGGAAGCCACCTTTGGCGGCGGCGAAGCGAACGTGGCTGTATCGCTGGCCAATTATGGCATGGATACCGCGTTTGTCACCCTGCTGCCGGAGAATGACATCGGCAAGGCATGCCTGCGCACGGTGCGCGGCTACGGCGTAGACGTATCGAATATCCAGATGGTACCCGGCCGGATGGGCATCTATTTCCTGGAGACCGGCTCGAACCAGCGCCCGTCCAAGGTCATCTACGACCGTGCCGATTCCTGCATTGCCAAGGCGGCTTCCGATGCGATCGATTGGGACAAGGCGCTCGAGGGCGCCACGTGGTTCCATATCACCGGCATCACCCCGGCCATCTCACAGAGCGCCGCAGATCTTTCGCTGGCCGCCGTCAAGGCAGCCAAGGCCAAGGGCATCCACGTCTCCTGCGACCTGAACTACCGCAAAAACCTGTGGAAGTACGGCAAGCGTTCGGACGAGGTGATGAGCGAGCTGGTCAAGTATGTGGACACCGTCATCGCCAACGAGGAGGACTTCCAAAAGTCCCTGGGCATTAAGGCGGACAGCGACGTAGAGAGCGGCGAGCTGGACACGAACGTCTATCAGAAGATCGCGAAGATGGCGATGGACAAATACCCGAACATCAAGCGCGTAGCCATCACCCTGCGCGAGTCCAAGAGCGCGGACACCAACTACTGGGCGGCCTGCATCTACGACGGCGAGGAGTTTTACGTCTCGCGCAAATACGCGATCACCGATATCGTAGACCGCGTGGGCGGCGGCGATTCCTTCGGCGGCGGCCTGATCTACGGCCTGAACAATTACGACAACCAGCGCGATGCGCTGGAGTTCGCGGTGGCGGCTTCCTGCCTCAAGCACACGATCGGCGGCGACTTCAATCTCGTCTCCGTCGCCGAGGTCGAGGCGCTCAAGAAGGGATCGGGCTCCGGCCGCGTGGAGCGCTAAAACGCCGCACGATCCGATCGCATAAGCATAGGACAGGGGCTGTGGTGCCAAACCCGACGTTGGCATCACAGCCCCTATTTTGATGCGCCGCACTATTTAAACCGCCCGCGCTTTGACTTCCTGCTCAAAGAACTCGCGCACCGTCTCGGGCGTGACGGAGAAGGGCGCTCCGTCCACGGTGACGCACACGCCTTTTTCGCACATGCCCATGCAGAACTTGCCCGCCAGGTCGACCCTGTCCTTCAGACCCGTCTCGGCGATCAGGCGCTGCAGACGCTCTACGATGCGGCCGGCGCCTTTGGTGTGGCAGCAGCTGCCGATGCAGACCGTGACCTTGACCATAACGCTTCCCTCCCCTTATTCGTAGTCGACGACGTTCACCCAGTGCGCGAGGAACTCGCGCTCCTCGGGTTTGCCCTTGACGGTCTGGGAGGCCGCGACGATCGGGATCCACTTTTGAACGTACTGCTTGGCCGTATCGCTCTTCTTACAAAAGAGGTTCATGTAAGCCTCCGCGCCCTGAATGTCGCCGGAAAGCCAGAAGAGCAGATAGGTGCGCGCCGCGTCGGCGCTGGCGTTGCCCTGGGTGGCGTGCGACCAGTCGAGGATACAGGGCGTGCCGTCGGGCCTTATGATCACATTGCTGGGGTTAAAGTCGCCGTGACAGAGCTTGTTGTGGTCCGGCATGCCCGCCAGGCGCGTGTGCAGCTCGTAGCGGGTGGTCGCGTCGAACGTCGTGGAGGAGATCTTGCGGTGCATCTTCTCCTTGAGCTTGTTCAGGAGGGCGGGGGCCTTCTGCGCGTGCATCGAGAGCTGAATGTCCACGAGCTGCTCCAGATAGGCGTCCTTCTCGGACGGGTTTTCCTCCATCAGCTGCGAAAGCGTCTTGCCCTCGATATACTCGGAGACGATGGCCCACTTGCCGTCTACCTTCGTGACCTCGAGCACCTTGGGGATGCAAAGCGTCGTCTCCTCCACGCGCGCCTGATTCAGCGCCTCGTTGAGCACGTCGGTCTTTTGATAGTCCTTGTCGAACACCTTTACGACGGTGTCGCCGTCGCGGTAGACGGTCTTCGACGTGCGTACTGCGATGATCTTGTCGAGATTCATATTCCTGCCCCCTTCTTAGCGGCCGTAATAGGCGTTCAGGTACATTTGCTTGATCTCGCTCATCAGCGGGTAGCGCGGGTTAGCGCCCGTGCACTGGTCGTCGAACGCCTGCTCGACCATGTCGTCCAGCCTGTCCAGGAAGTCCTGTTCGTCCACGCCGTATTCGCGGATGGTCGGTTTGATGCCGACGCGCGCCTTGAGCGCCTCGATGCGCGCGATCAGGTTTTCAAGCTTCTCCTCGTCCGTGTCGCCGCCGACCTTCAGATAGTCCGCCACCTCGGCATAGCGCGCCAGCGTATGCGGGTGATCGTATTGCGGGAAGGTTCCCATCTTCGCGGGCGCCTCGGCCGCGTTAAAGCGCAGCACCTCGCCGATGAGCAGCGCGTTGGCGACGCCGTGCGGCAGGTGATGGAACGCGCCCAGCTTGTGCGCCATGGAGTGGCACACGCCCAGGAACGCGTTGGCGAACGCCATGCCCGCCATCGTCGCGGCGTTGGCCATCTTCTCTCTCGCTACGGGATCGTTGGGTCCGTCGTCGTAGGCGCGGGGCAGGTAATCGAAGATCATCTGCATGGAGCGAAGCGCCAGGCCGTCGGTGTAGTCGGTCGCCAGCATGGCCGCATAGGCCTCCAGCGCGTGCACCAAGGCGTCGATGCCGGAGGCGCTGGTCAGCCCCTTGGGCGCGTTCATCATCATGTCCGCGTCCACGATCGCCATGCCCGGCATCAGCTCGTAATCGGCCAGGGGGTATTTCACGCCCGTCTTCTCGTCGGTGATGACCGCGAACGGCGTCACCTCGCTGCCCGTGCCCGCGGAGGTCGGCACCGCGATGAAGTACGCCTTTTCCCCCATCTTGGGGAAGGGATAGATGCGCTTGCGGATGTCGGCAAAGCGCATCGCCATATCCATGAAGTCCGCCTCGGGATGCTCATAGAGCACCCACATGATCTTGGCCGCGTCCATGGCGCTGCCTCCGCCGACGGCGATGATGACGTCCGGCTTGAAGGAGGCCATCTGCTTTGCGCCCTCGATCGCGCAGCCCAGGGAGGGATCGGGCGCGACGTCGTAAAACGTGGTATGTATGATGCCCAACTCGTCCAGCTTGTCGGTCACGGGCTTCGTATAGCCGTTGTTGAAGAGGAAGGAATCCGTCACGACGAAGGCGCGCCGCTTGCCCATGACGTCCTTCAGCTCGCTGAGCGCCACCGGCAGGCAGCCCTTCTTGAGATACACCTTCTGCGGCGCGCGGAACCAAAGCATGTTCTCTCTCCTCTCCGCGACGGTCTTGATGTTGAGCAGGTGTTTGACGCCGACGTTCTCCGACACGGAGTTGCCGCCCCAGGAGCCGCAGCCCAGCGTGAGGGAGGGCGCGAGCTTGAAGTTATACAGGTCGCCGATGCCGCCCTGTGAGGAGGGCGTGTTGACGAGGATACGGCAGGTCTTCATGCGCGCCGCATGGCGGGCGATCTTCTCCTTCCCGGCGACCGCGTTTACGAACAGCGAAGAGGTGTGGCCGTAGCCGCCGTCGGCGATGAGATGCTCGGACTTTTCCAGCGCGTCCTCGAAATCCCGGGCGCGGTACATCGCGAGCACGGGGGAGAGCTTCTCGTGGGCGAACTCCTCGGAAAGGTCGACGCTCTCCACCTCGCCGATGAGGATCTTCGTGCGCTCCGGTACATCGACGCCCGCGAGCGCTGCGATTCTGGCGGCGCTCTGGCCGACGATGCGCGCGTTGAGCGAGCCGTTGATGAGGAGGGTCTTGCGCACGCAGTCCGTCTCTTCCGCGTTCAGAAAATAGCAGCCGCGGCGAGCGAACTCGGCCTTGACGGCGTCGTAGACCGGATCCAACACGATCACGCTCTGTTCGCTGGCGCAGATCATGCCGTTGTCAAACGTCTTGGAATGGATGATGGAGTTGACCGCGAGCAGGATATCCGCGCTGTCGTCGATGATGGCGGGGGTATTGCCTGCGCCGACGCCCAGCGCGGGCTTGCCGGAGGAGTAGGCCGCGCGCACCATACCCGGGCCGCCCGTGGCGAGGATGATGTCCGCTTCCTTCATCGCCATGTTCGTCAGCTCCAGCGAGGGCACGTCGATCCAGCTGATGATGCCCTCCGGGGCGCCGGCAGCCACCGCCGCCTCGAGCACGGTCTTCGCCGCCGCGATGGTGCATCCCTTGGCGCGCGGATGCGGGCTGATCACGATGCCGTTGCGCGTCTTGAGGGCGAGCAGCGTCTTAAAGATCGAGGTGGAGGTCGGGTTCGTGGTGGGGATGACCGCCGCGATGACGCCGATCGGCTCGGCGATCCTTTGGATGCCGTACGCGGCGTCTTCTTCGACCACGCCGCATGTCTTCGTATCCTTATAGGCATTGTAAATGTACTCGGCGGCGTAGTGGTTTTTGATCACCTTGTCCTCCACCACGCCCATGCCGGTTTCGTTTACCGCCATCTTGGCCAGCGGGATGCGCGCCTTGTTTGCGGCCACGGCCGCGGCCTGAAAGATGCGGTCTACCTGCTCTTGCGTATAGGTGGAATAGATCCGCTGCGCCTCGCGCACGCGCGCGAGGGCCGCTTCAAACGTCTCTACGCTGTCGACGATCTGCGTTTCACTCATACCGTACTCTCCTTTTTCGCCCCCCGTACACGGGATGCGGGTTCGTTCGGGTGCCTCTCAGATCCCCGTCTGAGATTGATAATATTTTAACACTTAACCGATACAATCGTCAACATGGCGGAATATACAGAGTTTGGGGAGGCTTTATCGGGCCTATTGTTACACATTTAACGATCTCTCGCTCTTTTACACAAAAAGCACCGCCGCGCGCGATGCTTTTTGCATCGACGATGCGGCAGTGCTGTGTGTAGGCGCTGCGGTCAAGCGTTTGTTTGGACAAAGGTGGTGACGGAATCCGCCGGGCACTCGATGGTCAGATGGCCCGCGTCCGGGGTTACGGTGCCGAGATCGACCGACTGTTCGGTAGGCGAGGTGCGGGTTACGCTATACCGCGCCGCGCCGCCGGCGATCTCGACCTCCAGGGTCTGCGTTTTCGAATCCGTATTGATGACGGCGAATGCATCCGCATTGCCGGTATCGGCGCCGGCAAACGCAAGAATCGCACATGGCGTGTATGCGCAGGAGGCCGCCGCAACCCGCATGCCCGGTTGCCCTATCCGGCTGATTTGCCGGTAGTAATAATACCCCTTTTCGACGCGATAAGAGCCGTCGCCCTTTACGCTGAACGCGCATCCGGGGTTGGGGTCGCCGCCGACCCAGCCGCCGACGAGCTGAACCGCGGCCCAGGGGATGATCGAGTTGACCTTCGAATCATAAACCGCGCGATGCAGCTCAAACGCAAATGCGGAGTCCATGTTCTTCCAACTGGTCGACGTCACCCAGGCATGCAATGCCGGTTTTAGAGCGCGCAGCCGCGCAATACCGGTATCCGAATGGGTGTTGCTCCACTGCTTGTTGAGCCCGTCGCCATAGAAGCCATGGGATGTGATGAGCCCGAGCGCATCCATCGCCTCGGAATTTTCCGCAATGGCGTCCGCGTAACCCCAATGGGCGAAGCGGCTCCAGCCCGTGCACTCGCCGGGCGTCGCTTGCAGGCCGCTGCCCGACGCATCCGCTACGCGCTTGAGCAGGGGCAGGAAAGCCGCAACGTGCTCTGGCGACCAATACATGTTGTAATCGTGCCCTGTGCCGAGATTCGGATCCTGCCCGTCCTCCGGCCAGCGCGAAAAATCCTCCCCCTCGTTATGAATAGATAGATACTCGACGGGGATTTTTTCGACATCCCGCATGTACTTTCCAAACGACACCATATACTTCGCGCATTCCGTTTCATATGACGGATCCAGATCGCGCCCCCGCACCTTGCGGATTTTCGTCATAAATGCCGGCGGCCCGTATAGCGTCGCTATCCCTCGCAGATCTGCGCCGCGCGCCCTCGTGATGCGGAGCCCTTCGCGGATAAAATAGCGCATCCACTTCGTCGTAGTCAAGTGGTCGTAATTGCCCTGATCGATGTCGCCCAATTCCGGGCCGTTGATGTGGCCGGCATCCTGTTGGAAGCCGTCGATGAACATTTTAAAGACGCCGGGCTTGAGCCCGTCTTCGCCGAAGATCAGCTGCAAAATCTCCTGCCGCTTCGCTTCATCCAGCGTACTGAATCCACCGTAATCCTGCGGCCAATCGGCGTAATCGGGCGTTTGCGCGGTCTCCACGTAGTTGATGCCAAAACCGTCCCATTGCTGAAGCGTATGTTTGAAATGGACTCTTGCCGGGATTTGCATGTTCTTCCTCCTCACATTTTCAAAAAGCGTTTGAGGTTCTCGCCCATGATGAGCGCTTTTTCATCCTCGGATACCGCGTCTTGCAGCAGCGCATGGTACGCCGCCACCTCGACATGCTGATAGGCGAAGGGCGCGTCCGACCCGAAGCATACCCTGTCTGCGCCAAGGCTCTCGATGGCCTTCATCACCGTCTTGTAAGAAATCGCGCTGCCGATCAGCAGCATATTGGCATGCTGGGCGGCGAATTCAATGGCCGAGTTGCCGAGGTTTGGAATGCCTGCCCCGCCCATGTGCGCAATCAGCATACGAAGGTTCGGGTGCCGGCGCGCAATTTTTGCGCAACGATATGGATGCGTATGGTCATAGAAGTCAGCGCCGACATGCAGCGCCAGCGCGAGCCCCATCTCCTCAATCCGGGAGATGATGGGATCGATCTCGCGCTCATCGTCGATATAAAAGACATTTTGTGCGCCGTTTAACTTAATGCCCTTCATTCCATATTCGTCCGCGCAGCAGCGGATGGTATCGTATGCCTTTTGCAGCCCCAGATGTGGGTCCACCCAGCCAAACGGGGTAAGACGGTCCGGATATCGCTTGGCGGATTCGTATACGTAGCGATTGGCTTCGTCGATATCCCGCATATACGGCGGTTGCAGCCAGACGAGCGACCGGTCGATCGCCGCCGCATCCATGTTGCGGAGCAGTTGTTCGACCGTCTGCGCGTCCTTTTCCGTCAATGAAATATGCGTATCCGCGTCAAAGATGTACATATCACACTCTCCCGTTCGGCGTGCGGAGGCGATCCGCCCGCCGGATTTCCAGCTTATTTCGCAAAATACTTATCGAAGATCTCCTGTGCTGCATCGGTCATGATCTGTCCGCCGTTGCCGAGCCAGTTGTGAACGTATTCGTCGTAGTATTCGATAGGCTGCTTTCCGGTAATGATGTCCATGCATACTTCCTTGGTCAGGTTGTCCAGATCCGTTGTGTATTCAATCTGTTCTTCAAACGTCACGCCATTCCCGATGACGTCGAAGTAGCCCGTCTCATAGGAAGCGTATTCGATGGCCTTGGGATCGAGGTATTTTTCGTAAATTTGCGGCACCCATACCGTGCAGAAAGCGCTTTCCGACATCTCACGGACGCCTACATGATCCAGGCGATAGTTATACTCCGTGTAATCTCCCAGGAACGTCGTCGCGCCGGAATCTGCGCCCGCCTCGACAAAATCCCAATGGACGCCTTTTTCCCCCAACATGGCGGCTTCGAATAGCTCTTCGTGCGTGGCGATGCACTCTAGAATCTGCATGCAAAGCTTCAACTTTTCGGGGTCATCCGCCAGATGCGCGCCGAAGCAGGTGACGTATTTTTTCGGGCCCCACTCAATCGTGCCGGAGTCGCCGTTAGGGCCCTTGAAGCAAGGCGCCACGACCATCTCGCCGTCTGGCTGTGCGGAGTAGAACTCCTCATAGTTCTGGCCGCCTTGCACAAGCGCGGGCGCATAGCCGTCGCCCTGACCATACGAACCCCGGATGCCCTCGTTGAAGCCATCTCGGCGGGTTTCCGTCGTGTTTACGCCCTTGGGAATCAGATCCTCCGCATACCAGCGCGCGAGCGTCTCCAACGCCGTGCGCGTCCCCTCCATCATTTCGCCACGGACGATTTTGCCCTCATCGTTCATCCAGATAAGCGGTTGCGAACCGAACGCGCCAAACACTTCGTTAAAGCCGCAGAAAGGGGAGTTCGTACCGGAGGTATAGCCGTATTCGTTGAATTCACCGTCTCCGTTGAAATCTGTCGTACGGCAGGCGCGCAGGTAGGCTTCAAACGCCTCGATCGTCTCCGGCACATCCATGTGAAGCTCGTCGAGCCAATCCTTTCTGTACACCATGGTGTGGCGGCACGGGCCAAACATGTTCCAGGAACACAGCGCGTATACGGTACCGTCGCGCAGATCTTTAAAATACGCGGGCATGTACTCGTAGATGTCCAGCGCCGCCTGGTAGTACTGCGGCATATTCTCGGCGATCATCTCCTCGGAGATTTCGCAGAACCAGCCGGCGTCTACCGCGACCGTGCTGAGCGAGCCGGTCTGGATAATATCCGCCGGGCTCGCGCCGGAAGCGACATGGGTGTTAAAGACATTGCCCCAATCCGTCCCGTCGTGTGTCCCCATGGGAATGACGTCGAATTTGACGTTAAAGCCGTACGCTTTGAGCATTTCCGGCAGCTTCTCGGTCGTCCAAGATCCGTTTGTGGCCAGATCCATGTTGATAATCCATGTAATGGTCGTCGGTTCCTCCTCGGCGAGGGCCGCGGGCAACATGGATACCAGCATCATCAGGGTAAATAGCATTGCCAAGACCTTTTTCATAGTGAAACCTCCCCATGTTTTTATTGGCTCCGCCGCGTAAACTTTCACCATCAGCCTTTTACAGACCCGATCATGACGCCTTTGATGAAATACTTCTGCGCAAACGGATAAACCATCAGAATAGGCAGCGTCGCGACCATAATGGTCGCTCCTTTCAAGGATTCGGGATTTGTAACGTTTGCGTCGCTCAGGGATTCTAGGCCCGACATCGTGTTTTCCACGACCAAGCTGCGTATAATGCGCTGCAGCACGTACTGTTGCTTGTCCGTAAAATACATCAGATTATCCATGTACGCGTTCCAGTGGTACACGCACATCCACATCGCCACGGTCGCCACGACCGCCTTGGATACGGGTAAAACAATTTTAAACAAGATCACCCATTCGTTCGCTCCGTCGATCTGCGCGGATTCCTCCATATCTACGGGAATGCTCTGGAAAAAGTTGCGCATGACGATCATATTAAAGCCCCAGACCAGCGAGGGAAGCACCATGGCCCAACGGCTATTCATCAGCCCTAGCGACCGGATGAGCATGAACGTCGGGATTGTTCCGCCGGAAAAGTACATGGCGAACAGGAAAAGGCCCATGAGGGTTCTTCGAAGCGGCAGATAACGCTTCGAGATCGCGTAGCCGCCCAAAGCTGTGACGAGCGTAGAGAGAACCGTACCGACGACGGTGCGCCAAATCGTGTTGTAATACGCCCGCCAGATATCCGAAGAGTTAAAGACCTTTTGCAGCGCGGAAAAATCCCACTGGCGTGGCAGGATGTGGATGCCGATTCGGATGGATTCCGCATAAGAGCTCATGCCAACGGAAAACACGTGGATTATGGGATATGCCATTACGACACACAGGAGTGCCATGAAGACATGATTGAATATGTCGAATGCTTTTTCGGAGCGCGTCTTTGCCATGTGCGCCATATCGCTGAACCCTCCTTCCGTCAAGCGATGCCCTGCTGCCCCAGGCCCTTTGCGAGCCGATCCGTCAGCAGCACCATGCCCAACCCGATGACCGACTTGAATAGCCCGATCGCCGTCGTATAGCTGTACTTCGTATCGATAATCCCTTTTTCATAGATATACGTATCCAGTATCTCGGCGACGGATCGGACGGAGTTATTGTACATGTTATATACTTGGTCGAACCCGGCATCCATGATGGTGCCCGTTCTCAGGATCAACATGATGACGATCGTAGGGATCAGGCACGGAAGGGTCACATGAAGGATACGCTTAAACCGGCCCGCGCCGTCGATGATAGCGGCCTCATACAGCCCGGGATCGATACCGCTGAGCGCGGCGAGATAGATGATCGAGTTCCAGCCTACCTCGCGCCAAATTTCCGTAACGACGAGCAAACCCCGGAAGTAATTTTTGTCTCCAATAAAGTTGATGGGCTTTGCGCCGAACAGATTTGCGACAGCCACGGCGACGCCATAATCAGGCGACAGAACCATCCGAAGGATACCGGCCAGCACGACCCAGGAGATAAAGTGCGGCAAATAGGTAATCGTCTGAACGGTTTTTTTAAACCGAATGGATTGAATTTCATTGAGCAGGATCGCCAGAAAAATGGGGGCCGGAAAACAGAATACAATTTTGTAAAGGCTGATGATCAGCGTATTGCCGAGCACTTGCAGGCCGTTGAGGCTGGTCAGAAATTGCTCAAAGTACTTGAGCCCTACCCATTTGCTGGATAAAACGTTTTGAAAAAATGACTGCCCGATCTTCGCCTTATAATCGACAAACGCCATCGATAAACCGAACATCGCGCCGTAGCGGAAGACGACGAACGTCAAAAGCGCCGGCAACACCATGAGCAGCAGGTTACGATGTTTGACGCACGCGCGAAGAAAGGCGGTGAAACGGTTTTTACGCTGCGCCTGTCTGAGCGGCTTAACCATATCAAATCCTCCTCGTATGAATGCGTCGTTCTACCTTTGATAGTCAATCCAACCTCTAAAGCTATGAATGACCGCCTCACGGACTTCGTCTTCATTTTTGTTTTTGATCGCTTCACAGATTCTACGGTGGTCCTCGACCGCCTTTTGCGGTACTTGTCTGACCGATTTGCTTACGGATTCGATAAAAATTTTGAGGATGATTTCTCCGATTCTGATCACATACGGGTTGTGTGTCGCTTGCAGAATTGCATGATGAAATTTCATGTCGTCCTCGCCTGTTTGCACCCCTTGATTCGCCAAGTTTTCAAAATCATGCTGCACCCGGCTTATTTGTTTCAGGTCTTCCGCTGTGGCGTTGCGCGCCGCCATCACGCTGTATGCGGGCTCAAACATGAGGCGCAGCTCCATGATATCCTGCATCGTGCCGGGCTCAATCAAGAGTTGGTATAGCATCGGATTCAAAGCGGACCCGGAGGCCTTTGTGGCCACGAAGGTGCCTTCGCCTCTACGCACTTCCACGACACCCATGGCCTGCAATACCTTGATCGCCTCACGAACGCTGGAGCGTCCGACCCCCAAAGACGTCGTAAGCTCCGTTTCCGTGGGAAGCTGGTCGCCTGGCTTCAGCTCTTTGTGAATCAAAGCGTTTGTTATGCGCTCGATAACCTGATCGACCAATGCGCCCTTATTAATCGGCGCGCCCAGCTTTGTCGCATCCATATAACCCCTCCTCATCATCCGACATAATACATCTGATGTCTGTTATTGATTGCATTATATGCCTTATTTTGACGCATGTCAATATAAAACGTCGAAAAATGTCCAAAATTGTTCAGGATTTTATGCGCAAAAAAAAGAAGCGGTCAGCGATATCGTCTGACCGCTTCTTTTTGACGCGGAGCGCTATTATTATAAAATCTTTACGAGCATCGTCTTCTGTTCGTCCATCTCCACCTTGAGCGCGCCGCTCTTTTCGAGCGCGCGCAAAAGATCGGAAAAGCGCTTGAAGCCGATGGAGCGTTCGGTGAAATCCGGGTAGTCGTTCTGTACGGACGACTTGAGGATGGAGGGGTTGATGCGCTCGAATCCGTTTTCCTTGAAGGATTTAAGGTGATCGCGGAAGACCTCCGCGTAATTCTCGCGCGTAAGCTGCGGGGACGCGCCGTCTTCGATCTCGTCGTCATGGCCGAGCTGGATGATGAGGTTAAAGTGATCCGCCACGACGGTGAAGGTGCCAAAGCGCTGTGAAAGGCCGGTCAGCAGCTTGCCAAATGTGGAAAAGCCGAAGGATTTTTCGTTGAAATCCGGGCGCAAGCGCAGCAGGATGTTTTTGAGCTCGGAAGCGAGGATTTCGTTCTCGTCCGCCTGCTCCTCGAGGATCGTGCGGATGAGCTCGTTGAGCTGCGCGAGCGTCAGGGGTTCGTCCTTCTGGCTGCGGCCCGAGGATTTACCCTGGCTGACGGATTCGAGGAATTGAAACTCGTTGCACGCGTTGATGAACACGCTGCTGGCGGCCTCGGAGCGCGAGATGCCGAGCACGAACTTGCCCATGGACTTGAGCTTGCCCACGAGCGGCACGTAGTCGCTGTCGCCGGAGACGATGCAGAACGAGTCGATCAAATGGTTCGTGAACGCGACGTCGAGCGCGTCGAGCACCAGTTGAATGTCCAGGTTGTTCTTCTGGTTTCGCCCGAAGCGAATGGAGGGCACGACGTTGAATGTATTGGACAGCAGCACTTCCTTGAGGTCGGAATACTTGTCCGTATAGCCGTAGACCTTGCCGATCAGGATGTCGCCGCGGATCTTGACCTTTTCGATGACGTCGTTGAGCGTGCCGATCTTTGCTCCGCAGTTTTCCAGGTCCACGAACAGGGCGTAATGCGCGGTTGCCATCTTACTCGTCCTCCATTTTATATGAGCGTTTGAGAATCTTCTTTTCGATGCGCTCCGCCTCTTCGCCCTCGGCGAGCACGGGGCGATAATCGGTGCCGTCCTTCTGCGAGGTCAGGCGAATGGGCACGATCTCGAGCTCCGGCGGTTCGCTGCCGTCCTCGGTGACGGTAAAGTGCAGCCGGGCGACATAGGCGTCCCGGTCGTCCGGGTCGACGTTGCCGCCGAAGACCAGGTTGCCCAGGGAATAGAGGATGTAACGGCCCTTGTAACGCTCGATGCCCTGCACGACGTGCGGGTGATGGCCGACGACCACGTCCGCCCCCGCGTTGATGGCGGCGCGGCCGATGCTGCGCTGCTCGGCGGTGAAGTCGTAAGAATACTCGCTGCCCCAGTGGAAGGAGGCGATGACGATCTGGCAACCCATCTCGCGCAGGGTCTTTACGTCCTTGGAGATGTCCTTCTTGCCGTTGCTGTAGGGGAAGCAGTAGCCCGTCATGCCTACCTTGACGCCGTCTTGCTCAAATATGCCCAGCAAGCCGCCGCCGGATACGATCAGCCCGGCGTCCTGCAGGTTTTGTATCGTATCTTCCTTGCCCCCGTCGCCGTAGTCCACGATGTGGTTGTTGGCGAGGTTTGCTGCCTCCACGCTGCCGGATGTCAAGATCGCGGCGTATTCCGCCGGGGCCTTGAAGTTGAACTTTTTGTCCTTCTTCTTCTCGCTCTCGGTCAGCGTGCCCTCGAAGTTGACGAGCGTCATGTCGTCCTGCGAGAAGAGCTCCGAAAGGCCGGAGAAGGGCCAGTCATAGCCCTTGGCCTCGACCACCTTTTCAAAGCAGTCGTCGCGTTTGCGCAGGGCGTCGGTCGAGCCCAGCGTCGTATCGCCGCCCACGGTGACCGTGAACGTGCGCGGGAAGAAGGCCTGGGCGTCCGCCGTCTCCGGTTCATCCGGCGTCGGGGCGGGTTCGCCGGATGTTTGCCCGGCATCGTCGAGCGATTCGTATTGCAGCCCGAAGAAGGATGCGTCGTCCTCGCCGAGCGCGCAGGCGGGCCAAAGCATGAGCAGCATGAGCAGCAGGGATAGCGTCTTTTTCACGATCGATGCTCCTTATCTCAAAAAGGGTTCTTGTCCTCAGCTTGCTGGGATTCCCTTTCACGATAGCACAAAGACGGTAAAATTACAAGACTTTAGCGCATTCTGAAAGGAGGCTGGGCACACAAAGCTCCCTACCCTACGCTTAAAGAAACTTTGCTCACCGCCTCGTATCTGAAAGGGAACTTCCGTTATCTGTCGAAAATGTTTCACAGCAGACACAATAAACGAATGAAGCGAGGGATACAGCCATGGGGGATGATACGAAGAGGGCGAAGGGCAGATCTATTGTCGGATTTTTGATATTGGCGATCGTCGTCGTGCTTTCGAATGCGGCGGTCATCGCCGTGCAGTTCTGGCCCACGCGCAACGATGTGCGTTATGAGAAAGCGCTCGTCTGCCTCAATACCGGGGCATACGGCGAGGCGATCGCGCGCTTCGATGCGTTGGGCGCCTATGAGGACAGCGCCAAGCTCTCGCTCTACGCGGCCGCGCGCCGACAGCTGGAGGCGGGTGAGTACGAAGGCGCCGGTATGGATTTTGAGCTGCTGGGGGATTTTCAGGATAGCGCGTATTACGCCCGGTACAGCCGCGCGCGGGCATATGAACGCGATCAGGATTACGGCTCGGCCGTCGCCGGGTTTACGGCGCTGGGCAGCTTTCAGGATGCCCGTCAGCGGACGATCGACTGCGAACAGGCCGCATATGCCGCCACCTACGCCAAGGCAATGGCGCTGCAAACCGAGCAAAAATATGAAGAGGCCGTCGAGGTGTACAAAACGATTCCGGACTATGCGGACAGCGAAGATCAGATTTTGCTTTGCCTCGCCGGCATACCGGAGCGGGAGTATCAAAAAGCGGTTGTAAAACAGCGCGCAGGGCAGTTCGAGCAGGCCATCTCCATCCTCGAGCAGATCCCGGAGCACGCGGGCAGCGCCGAGCTCATCGCCGCGTGTGAGGCGGGCATCTTGGAGCGCACGTATCAGAGCGCGGTGGAGAAGCAGCGCGCAGGGGAATTCGAGCAGGCCATCTCCATCCTCGAACAGATCCCGGAGCACGCGGGCAGCGCCGAGCTCATCGCCGCGTGTGAGGCGGGCATTTGGGAGCGTTCATACCAAGAGGCCCTGGCTACCCTGCAGGAGGGGAGATATTCCGCCGCCGCCTCCATTTTTGAGGAGCTTGCCCTCAATACCGAGGATGGCGACCTGATCGCAAGATGCGACGAAGGCGTCCGCGCGTGCACCTATCAACGCGCTTTGTCCGAGCAGGAATACGAGAATTTTGAACGGGCCATCGAGATTTTTAGCTCACTGGGCGCTTACAGCGATAGCGAGCAGCGCATCGTGCAGTGCGAGGAAGCCATAAATCAGCAGGCGTATGAGAAGGCGGCAAAGCTGGAGACAGAAGGGGATTTACGCGCAGCATATAAGGCTTACGCCGCGCTGGGCGATTACCGCGACGCCCCTAGCAAAGAAAAGGAGCTTCGTAGATATCAGTACGATATTGAAAAAACATTCGACAACGGTCTCTCTATATTTAGATATCCAAACCAATATAGGAAATATGGCCTTTTGGATGCGGATTGGAATGTGATCATAGAGCCAATTTATTCCGCCATCGAGAACTTTTCCGAGGGCTTTGCAGCAGTTGAGCTTGAAAAGCATTGGGGGTTCATCAATGAACAAGGACAATTGATTTGCGAAACCGCTTGGTCAGAAGTTGAAGATTTTTCAGAAGGGTTAGCAGCGGTTAGGGATCAACGGGATTACTGGGGTTATATCGACTCACAAGGTTCTGTTAAAATAGCGCCTCAATGGGAGGAGGTAACGCAGTTTCGTGGAAGTGCGGCGATTGTTGAAAAAGCGACATATGATTATTCTCCATGCTGTCTAATAAATAGAAATGGTCAAGTGATATTTGATGAAGCCGCTGATGTTCTATGGGTAGCTAATGATGTTTATATCGTCAAAGAAAGATATATTACGGGGGAATATAAGCCCTACACATTATTAGAGGTGGGTACTATGCGAAGGATCCCCCTTGAATATACATCAGTAGAGCCCTTTTCAGAAAAAGCTATTATGGTTGACACGGTTGATGGGATAGCAATCGCCGATCTAGAAGGAAATCTTCTCTCTGAGGATCGATGGAGCTATGTACAGAAATGTAAAGATGGTTTTGCAAAAGCGCGAATGGTATCTCAAGTTGATTCCGTCGAGTATTGTGGAATCATTGATTCCTTGGGACAGATCGTAATACAACCTGTGTGGGACAGTATCGGCGAAGAATTTGAGACCGGCTATGTCTGGGTAATGCAAAGGGATGTATATGGGCGAAAACGGTATGGCCTGGTCAACCAGCAGGACGAGCTCGTGGTCCCGTGTGAATACGATTCGGCAGAAGCGGCGTACATGTCCCTACAATGAAACGGCAATTTCCCCGTTTCATAAAAATGGGGCGGGGGGGGGGGGCCGG
>JAEYAR010000204.1 GCA_023404715.1 Bacillota bacterium
CGACAGACCTTTATGCGAGCGACCACGGACGCACACAGGCCGCGAACGCGGCGAGACGAACGACGGGAGGGGAATGCATTTGGCTGGTTATATGCGGGGCTGGGGACGGGTGCCGCCCCTAAAAATCCAATGGACGCAGGAGGAGCTCGCATCCATGCGGGCTTGGGACAGGCGGATTGACCAAGAGGCAGGGACAGATGACGAGAACGATGCGGATGCGAAGGAGGAGGAAGACGCATGCGAATCCGAGGCATAAATGGCGGTGATTGCGATATTAGCCCATGGGCGTACATGGAACTTCAGGCGTTTTGCCGTCAATACGACGAAAAGAAAGAAAGAGCGGCGGATTTGTTATACCGGGCAGGCGGTAATCTAACCGGCATGCCGCGCGGGAGCAATACCTCAGATCCGGTCTGCGTAACCACGGTGATTCGGGATAGGCTGCTGCGGGATTGCGAGCTCATCGAGGCGGCGGCGAAGGAAGCGGACCCGGCCGGGTACGATGCAATACTGCGGAATGTGACGCAGGGAATACCCTTCGAGCAGTGCGGATATCGGGGCGCAAAATCGCCGTTCTTCCGTGCGCGAAAGAAATTCTTCCTATTGTTGTACCAGCAAAGATGGCGCGAACGCGGCGCCATACGATCGGGCTAAATGGGCCGGCGGAGGGGCAACCGCAAAAAATTGCTCAAATGAAAAATTAGGGGACTACGGGTACATACTTTCATGTTATAATAATATCATCGGGAGCTGTGGCTGAAAGGCGCAGCCCCTTTTCTTTCCCCCTTTTGCTGAAGCGACGGGGAAGCGAGGCGAGAGGGGATTAATTTCATTAACAAACGGGGAGGACGAGGATGAAATACGATCGATGGCTGACGGAAGAAAATCTTCTAAAAATGAAAGGCTGGGCGCGGGAAGGCCTATCAGAGGAGCAGATCGCCGTCAGAATGGACATATCGGGCCTGACGCTAAAGCGATGGAAGGACCGATTCCCGCAAATTGCGGAGGCGCTCAGAACGGGAAAGGAGCCGATCGACCGTGCGGTAGAGAATGCGCTGCTCAAACGGGCGCTTGGCTTCAGCTATGAGGAGACGATGGAGGAGGAGACAGAGCGGGGATTCAAGCGCAGAGTGACTAAAAAGTTTGTGCCGCCGGACGTGACGGCGCAGGTATTCTGGCTCAAAAACAGAAAGGCGGACGCATGGCGGGATAAGCAGACCGAAGGCGCAAGGGAAAGCGAGGTGAAGATCGTTGACGACATCCCTTAAAGCTTGCATCTCGCCCGCGTTCTATGGCCTGCACAAGCAGATCAAGGCGGGGGCGGTGGACGAGGCCGTGCTCAAGGGCGGGCGCGGATCGTGCAAGAGCTCGATGGCATCGATCGAGGTGCTGCTCATGCTGCTGCGCCACCCCGCATGCCATGCGGTGGTGCTGCGGAAGGTACAGGCCACGCTGCGCACGAGCGTCTACGCGCAGATGCGCTGGGCGATCTCACAGCTTGACCTGGACCCCTATTTTACGTGTATGGTCAGTCCGATGCAGATCGTCTATAAGCCTACGGGCCAGACGGTCTATTTTTTCGGTCTGGACGACCCGGGGAAGCTCAAGTCCCTTAAAGTGCCGTTCGGCTACACCGGCATGCTCTGGTTTGAAGAGCTGGACCAATACGCCGGGCCGGAGGAGATACGCAACGTGGAGCAGAGCGTGCTGCGCGGCGGGCCCTTCTCGTTCGCGATGAAGAGCTTTAACCCGCCGGCGAGCGCGCGCAACTGGGCGAACCGGTATGCGCTGCAAGCAAAGCTGGGGAAGGCCGTACACCATTCGACCTACCTGGAGACGCCGCCAGGGTGGCTGGGCGAGCGATTCCTGGCGGAGGCGGAACACCTGAAGCGGACGAACGAGACGGCCTACCGCCACGAGTACCTGGGCGAGGTGGTGGGCAGCGGGCTGGCGGTATTCGGCAACCTGAGGCTGGAGACGATCACGGACGAACGGATTCAGGGATTCGACCGCATCTATCGCGGGGTGGACTGGGGCTATTTCCCGGACCCGTTCGCGTACAACGCGATGCACTACGACAGCGCGCGGCGGGAGCTATACATCATCGACGAGTTCACGGCGCGGCGTCAGGGCAACGCGGCGACGGCGCAGGCGCTCAAAGACAGGGGCGCATACGGCCTCATCACCGCTGACAGCGCGGAGCCCAAGAGCATCGCGGATTACAAGGCATGCGGCCTCAACTGCATCGGCGCGAAAAAGGGGCCGGGGAGCGTAGAGCACGGGATGAAGTGGCTACAGAGCCTTTGCGCCATCGTGATCGACCCGGCGCGCTGCCCAGACACGGCCAGGGAGTTCGCGGACTATGAATACGAGCGGGACAGGGCGGGGGAACCCATCGGAGGATACCCCGACGTGGACAACCACCACATCGACGCGGTGCGCTACGCCATGGAGCAGGTGAGCGCGCGGCGGGTGGCGAAAACGGAGAGTTGGTGAAAAAAATCATCGATTTTGAAAATTAGGGGACTACAGTGCTCAAAAACGTGGTAAAATAGTAATATGGGAGGCTGTGGCGAAGGCGCACGGCCTTTTTTGATGCCCGGAGGCGGGAGAAAACGGAATAGGGATAAGAAGGGCGACCCGGACGGGCGCTCTTTTTATATACAGCAAGCGAAATGAAGGGAGGGGATCAGATGCGATGCATGAGGAAGCCAGGGGGGCGCGAGGCGCGCGCCGCGTAGCCGGAGCCCAAGATCGCCCCACGCCATGAATGGACAAGCAATGATGAGAGAGCATTCAAAGAGGCGTATGGGGCGATCGATGGGAAAATACGAAACGGCGAGGCGCGGGGATGTACGCGCCCGGGCGGGCGCGGAACAGACCCGGGAGAGGCGGGAAGCGCATAAGGCCGGCGCGCCGCCGGGGGGATAGGCCTTTTCAGATAGACGGCACAGGACCGGGACACATCATGACACATATAAGGGAGGAAAAAGAAAATGACAGGGAAGAACACCATACAGCTCAGCCTGGAAAAATCCCGCATGGTGCGAGGACACGAGCTCAAACGGTTGAAGCTGGGGGCGTTTTTGAAAGCGATCGATGAGATCGACATGCTGGCCTCGGGGATTATCGCAGCATGGATCCGATCTGAAGGGGGCATCCCCGCGCTATCGGGCGAGACGTTACAGCTCGCCTGCAAGCTCATGGATATCGACCCGACGGAGATATCGGGGGATCCCCAGGAGCGCATCATCGGGATCTATGAGATGCTGAACGAATGGATTGACCTCAACGGGGTGGATCAATTCTGGAAAGGCAACACGAGGACGATGCACGACGGGGACAAATTGCCTCCGACCGAATTCTGGGTGCAGCGGCTGATTATGCAGGCGCAGAGCATTGGCATCGGAAAGCGAGATTTGATGGAGCACTATTACTTCGACGAAATCAACGTCTTGCTCGACATGTGGAATCGCCTGCACAGCGCGGACTACGAATGGGAGGAAGAAGTGAGCCCGCAGGCGTTCTTATCCATGTAAGCGCAGCGCGTCACCGGAAAGAGCAGAGAAGCACAGGGATTGCCCCGCCGGTTTGGAGACGGACCGGCGGGGCGGGCTGGCTTGAAAGCAGGGGGCGGCGACGGGGGAAGCGCGAGGACGGGAAATCTTTAAAATAGGGCGCAAGGAGCCCTATAGCATACAAAATGAAGGAGACAAAGCAATGAACAAGGTGTATTTATCAGGCACGGTGGCGAACAAGCCGGAAATGAGACGGGAGACGGGGAAGCCGCAGCAGGCATCCTTCCAGATGAACGCATGGCACAGGGCGGAAGACGGCCAGTGGCGGCGGGAGACTTACACGGTATGCTGCCAGGAGAAGCGAGCCCACTGGGCGATGGCGAACATCGAAGTGGGGCAGCGGATCGCGGTGGAGGGCATGCTGATGGGCGCGGAGCAGGTAAGGATTGCGGTATATGAGATCGTACCCACCGGCGCAGAGAAAGGGACGATGGAAGCGAAGCACGGAGCGACGCGCCGGAAGACGCAAAGGAATCCCAGGATTGACCCATGGCGGCGGAAATGGTATCATATGGGCAGCAAGAGCGGATGCGGGTCATTCGACGACATGACGCAAATGGGGAGGCTTGCGAGGATGAAAAAGAAACTGCTTTCGATGATGCTGGCGCTGGTGATGGCGCTGTGCATGGCGGTTATCGGCGGAGCGGAAGACGCGAAGCCGGAGGGCGAAGGCACGGGTGGCGCGCAGGAGGAGCTGCATATGCTC
>JAEYAR010000130.1 GCA_023404715.1 Bacillota bacterium
AAGCCGTCGAGCGAAATTTTGACGTGTGGGGATATACCTTCCAAATGGACCTGGTCAATGAGCCTGTCCGGCTGGGATACCTCAAAAACCCGACGAGCTACGAAGAGGCGATACGGGCGCTGAAGGACTTCATCCACATCCGCGGCAATTACCTGGACCTCCACATCGACACCATCAAGCAGTTTAGCGCCGAATCAAAAGTCAAACAGTACAATTAACGGGCGGAAGGGGGATGGATCGGAGTATGAAGCGCTTTCTAATCGCCTGCGCCGCCGCCGCTTTCGCCTTGCTGGCGATGGGCTTCCTGTACTATTACACGGATTTTTATGTCCCCTGGGACCGCAAGGAAGCGCCCGATGTGTGGACGTCGACGGCGAACAAGGAGATCATGGTGATGCGCGGCGGCGAATGGACGCCTTTTACCGCCAGGGGAGTTAACCTCGGCGCGGGCAAACCCGGGGCCTATGCGACCGATTACGCCGTCACATACGAAGAGTACATGCGATGGTTCGGGCAGATTCAAGAGATGAACGCCAACCTCATTCGCGTTTATACGATCCTAGGACCGGAATTTTACCATGCTTTTTACGATTTCAACATGTCGAGCGCGGAGCCGCTTTACCTTATTCACGGCGTATGGGTGGACGATTACGTGCTGAGAAACCGCAACGACGCCTATGCACAGGATCTAAGGGAGCATCTCAAAGCGGATTCCAGCAAGCTGGTGGACGTGCTGCACGGACGCCGGCGGATATTCTACAACAGCCGCCACGGCTCGGGCAATTACCGCTGGGACGTATCGCCCTGGCTGCTCGGCTACATCCTAGGCGTGGAGTGGCAGGCGGATCAGGTGCTCTATACGGATCACAAGCGCGACGATATCGCGGGTTTTGACGGGACCTACCTTTATACCACGCCGGAAGCGACGCCGTTTGAAAGCCTGCTATGCGAGGCGGGAGACCATATCATCGGCTACGAGACGCGAAAATATGGCCAGCAGCGCTTGGTCGCATTCTCCAACTGGACGGAGACCGACCCGCTCGAGCACGAAATATGGATGGAAAGCCATATCGAAAACCGCGCGCACGTAGATACGGAGCACATCAAAGCGCACGACACCTACCGATCGGGGCTCTTCGCTTCCTACCACGTCTATCCCTATTATCCGGAATTCCTCAATTTCGAGCACCAGTACATCTCCTTTGTGGATGAGACGGGAAGCGTCAACCCGTACCGCGCCTATCTGATGGCGCTCAACGAGCACCACGACATGCCGGTCATGATCGCCGAGTTCGGCATCCCCACCTCCCGCGGCATCTCGCATGAGGATGGCTACCGGGGCTTCAACCAGGGCCATATGAACGAGCAGGAGCAGGGGCGCGCCGTGGTCACCCTGTACGAGGACATCCTCAAGGCGGGCTGCAGCGGGGGAATCATCTTCTCCTGGCAGGACGAGTGGTTCAAGCGAACGTGGAACACGATGTACGCCATCGACACGGAACGGGAGCCGTACTGGGCGGATATTCAGACAAACGAGGAGTTTTTTGGCCTCATGGCCTACGACCCGGGCAAGACGCAGACGATATGCCAGGTAGATGGGGATGTATCGGAGTGGTCCGGCGTGCAGCCGGTGGCAGCTGGGGATGGCGTCTCCCTCTCTATGATGTACGACGAGGCGTACGTCTACTTCCGCGTGCATCTGGAAGAGGCGGACCCGCGCCGCACCCCGGTCTACATCGCCTTGGACGTAACCCCCCATTCCGGCGCGTACAAGGATTCCGTACATGGGCTCGCTTTTGACCGGCCGATGGACTTTGTCATCCGCCTTGACGGGGAGGAGAACTCGGAGATTATGGTCCAGGAGTATTACTGCGCGCTATGGGCCAACTATCGCCGGGAGGTTTACGTGCAGGACGCGTTCGTCAGTCCGCCAGAGAAGGATTCGGAGCTGTTTATGGACATCGACCTTTATCTGCGCGACCGCCTGACGCTTCTGCACGAACGGCTCGTGCCACAGCGCGAAATCGACCAGATCGCTCGGGACGACGTCGACAGCACATTAAACAGGGTTACGCTGAACGCACAGCTGTACCCGACCGGGGAACTGCGCTATGGCAACGCCAACCCGGATTCGCCTGAGTTTGACTCCATCGCCGACTTCATGTTCGGCCCCAGCGATATCGAGCTGCGCATTCCCTACCAATTGCTGAACTTTTCCGACGCATCCACGATGACGATCCACGACGATTATTATGCGCATTACGGGGTAGCAGGCATTCAGATCGGCGCGCTCTATGCCGCCGTGCTGGTGGAAAACGGCGGAGCCTCTTCATCCGGCGAATTGGCGCTGCAAGGATGGGGCAGACACCCGACGGCCCACGAGCGCCTCAAGCGCTCTTACTACATCGTACAGGACGCGTTCGCCGGGTACGCCTCGCAGGAGGGAGCATAATGCAGCATATCGTCAACGAGTCCAATCTCTACATGCTGGTGGCCTGCGTTTTCTTCTGCCTTTGCATTTGCCTCTACAATACGTTTACCCTCAGAAACCGCCACCGGATGCAGCGCACGATGCCCGGACGCATACGGGACGTCCAAGGTTTATTGTCCGCTCAACTGACGTATTACAGGGAAAACAAAACGCTCAACCCCCGTTTGACGCAAGCGCTGATCGACCGGATGAAAAAGCGCGACAACCTGTTTGCCCTGGAGCAGGCGCGCGATGGCCTTTCGGCGCAGCGACGAGCTACAAGGGAAGAGGCCGCCTTTGTGATACGGCCGGTGATGGAGGACATCGCCCGGCGAAACAGGCGCAGCAGGGAGATGATACGGGTCTATATCGCCTCCCTGATTCAGCTGTTCGCCGTGCATTCGCCGGATATCGAGTCGTTCCTGATGGCGGGGCTGCGCGGGAATTCGCTTTACCTGCGCATGCAATCGCTGCGCAGTATCGCGGTGCTGGGCAACGAGCGGGCCACGGTAAGCGCCCTGCTGACCATCGGCGCTTCCCATCAGTACTACAACGAGAAGTGCATCACCGATGCCCTGATGGATTATACGGGCGACCGGCGTTCGTTGATCGCCGCGATCTTTTATGCGCTGCCCCGGTTAAACGCGCAGGTGCAGCGAGCGGTGGTCGTTTTTCTGACGAACCTAGAAAATAACGCGTTCCGCCAAAATCTGCTGCAGCTGCTCAGCGCGCCCGATACCGATAAGGAAGTGCGCATCGCGCTGATCAAATACTTTACGGCGCTGCGATATGACGCGGCGCTGGATGAGCTAATACGTCTGGCGGACGGCGAAGACTGGGAATGCGCCGCCATCGCAGGCAAGGCGCTGGGGGCCTATCCATTTCAGGAAAGCGTCACACAGCTCAAGCGGCGCGTCATGGATCAAAACTGGTTCGTGCGGTACAATTGCGCGATGTCCTTGGCAAAGCTCTGCCCGATTTCGCAGCTGCAGGACGTGCTCAACGGGAACGACCGGTATGCGCGGGAGATCATGCAGTACGCGCTTTCGCAGCAGCCAGGGACGGCCCCGTAAAACGGCGCGACTTGCCAACGATATTTCTTTAGACGCGGCCAAAGTAGCCTCGCCGTCAGCCTGGACGGCCGGGAGGCCGGCACAAAAAAGGGGGGGCGCAGTTGGAATTTTTGCGCGACATCGTGGACCTTGGCAATATGTTCTTTCGGGTCTACATCCTCTGCTATGCGGTCTTTATGTTCCTCTCCGCGCTCGCAGGATCCCTGGAAATGGAGGAGCGTTACCGCCTGGACCGATACCGTTCCAGGCTTGAGCTGGGCAGCGCGCTCAACTACATGCCGATCTCGATCATCGTGCCGGCGTACAACGAGAGCGTTACCATCGTAGACACCGTGAAATCCCTGCGTAAACAGGACTATGCAGAATTTGAAATCGTGGTCGTAGACGACGGATCGAGCGACGACACCTCGCGGCTGTTGGTAGAGGAATTTAACCTACAGCGGGTAGACCGGCCGATCCGTCGGCAGCTTCCCAGCAAGGACGTTTCTGGCATTTGGGAATCCAGAGACGGGGGCGCGCGGATCACGCTGATCTACAAGGTCAACGGGGGAAAGGCCGACGCTTTGAACATGGGCATCAACGCATCGCGTTACCCCTACTTCGTATGTATCGACGCGGACTCGGTGCTGCAGCGCGATGCGCTGCGCAAGATGATCGCGCCCGTCTTGGAGGACGAATCGGTCATCGCCTGCGGCGGCATCGTGCAGGTGGCCAATACGGCCGTCATCGTAGACGGCGAAGTCAAGAGCTATTCGTACCCAAAGAAATTTCTGGTCGTCATGCAGCTTCTGGAATACTGCCGGACATTTCTGGGTGCGCGCCTGCTACTGAACCTGTTCAACGGAAACCTCATCATCTCCGGGGCCTGCGGCCTATACAAAAAGGACATCGTGGTCATGGCCGGAGGCTATGACGCGGACACGATCGGCGAAGACATGGAGCTGGTCGTTAGGCTCCACGCCTACTGCCGAAGCCACGGCATCAAGTACAAGATGGTCTACGCGCCGGACGTCGTCTGCTGGTCCCAATGTCCGGAGCGCCTTCGGGACCTGCGCGCCCAGCGGCGGCGCTGGCAGATGGGGCTGCTGCAGAGCATCGGGAAACACCGCCATATCCTCTTCAACGTCCGCTACGGGCTGGTCGGGACGCTTTCGATGGGCTATTACCTGCTGATGGAGGCGTTCGGCCCCTTTATCGAGCTGTTCGGCCTCATCTTCATCCTGCTGGCCGCCTATCTGGAAATGCTGTACGTCAACTTCATGATCCAGTATTTCCTGCTCTTCATCGCATTCAGCGCCCTGATCACGCTGACCACCTTCTTTTCCCGAATGTACGCGCAGCCGGTGCGGCTTACATTCGGCCAGGTGCTCACGACGGTGCTGATG
>JAEYAR010000180.1 GCA_023404715.1 Bacillota bacterium
GCTCCAGAATGATGTATTCGATTTTGCCGGTCGCGTTGGCTGCGTCGATGATCTGCTGAATATCCATACAGCCTGTGCCGATTTCCACGATGGCATGTCGGTCGCCAACCGTATCGCGAAAGACTTCATGCGTAATGTACCGATCTGCGCACTTTTCCAGGTGGTTGAGCGGTTGGTCGTAGTCTTGTGCCAGGTCCTTCTGGTGCAGCACGCATACGCGATCCGCATGTGCCTGAATGAAAGAGACAGGATCGCAGCCGCCACGCAGCGCCCAGTATGTGTCCAGCTGGATGCTGACATAAGCAGGGTCTGTGTTCGCCATGATGAGCTCCATAACATTTTGGTTTCCAAAACGTTGGAATTCGTGAAAATGGTTGTGGTAACAAAACCGCATGCCCGCCTGCGCGATGCGCTTGCCAACCAGGTTATAGTTATCACAGGCGCGCAACACCTCATCGCGATCCTTGAAGACGTTCATGGGATTGACGAGATACTTTGCACCGAGTACGCTGTAGTAAGCGATGATCGCGTCGATAGTGTCCATATTCATGGGGAAGATGTGGCCGCTGATTACCTGCGAGCCATAGGGCGCGAGCTGTTCTTTCAGGTGCTCGGCCTCTACGCCGAAGCCGCAGCCGCAGTCCTGATCCGCGCGATGGTTCGCGGTTTCAATGTACTTATAGCCGATGCGGGCCACTTCGCCGATGGCGGCGATGGGATCCTTTGCCATTGCATTTTTGATAGAATAGAGCTGAATACCGACCTTGAGTGCCATGTCGATGCCTCCTCATATTAATCCTCGTCAAAATAAACGGCTTTTCCGGTCGCGCCGGAGGTATAGATCGCTTCTAAAATGCGCGTAACGGCGAGCGCCTGCTCGGGCTTCACCAAAGGAGCGGTATCTTTGATGATCGCATCAAGCCACTGGCGGGCCTCTAAAACGCCGGGAGTATCCTCGGCGCCTCCGAAGTAATCGACGCCGCTGGCTTCGAGATCGGGTTTTACGACGACCATCTTGTCGTCTACAATGTAGTTGAGCTGCAAACCGTCATTCATGTCCGCGCCGCCGTCCACACCACATAACGTACACTTAGCTTGCCGGTCATCCAAAATGTTGAGTGCCCAGGAGCTCTCCAGCACGATGACCGCGCCGTTCTTCATGGTGATAAAGCCCATGGCCGAATCCTCAACAGTATACTTCTCTACGTCCCAATGCCCTAAGATGTTGCCCTGATTCTCTTGTTTGCCTAGCTTCTTAAAGGCGCAACCCATGACGGACGCTGGTTCATAGTTATTCATCTCCCACAAGGTTAGATCCAGCGCGTGCGTGCCGATATCGATCAGCGGCCCGCCGCCCTGTTCGTACTCGTTGAGAAAAACGCCCCAAGTAGGCACGCCGCGTCGGCGCATGGCATGCGCCTTTGCGTAGTAGATTTCTCCGAGAGACGACATGCGCTTCTTGAGGTACTGGCTGTCCGGACGGAAACGGTTTTGGTAGCCGATGGTAAGCTTTTTACCGGTTTCGATGGCGGTATCGAGCATTCGCTTGGCGTCCACGTATGTTTTCGCCATAGGCTTTTCACACATGACATGTTTGCCAGCGCGCAGGGCGTCACAAGTCAGTTCGCAATGCGAGCGGTTAGGCGTCAGCACGTGCACGACCTCAATCTCCGGGTTACGCAGCAGCTCGCGATAGTCCGTGTAAACCTTGGCGTCCGGTGCGCCGTATTCGGCACAGGCCCATTGGGCGCGTTCTTCGATCAAATCACAGAAGGCGATGAGCTGCGCACGCGGGTCGGCCTTGAGGGAGGGAAGGTGCTTCTGCTTAGCGATACCGCCGCAGCCAATAATGCCAATTTTTACGGTTTTCATCGATATGCTTCCTTTCATTGCGTTCGTTTCAGCCTTTTACTGCGCCCACTGCGATGCCCTTGACGAAATTATTCTGAACAAAGGGATAAATAAGGAGGATGGGCAGCACGCCGATGGCGGCGATGGCCATGCGTACCGACATGCTGGGGATGCTGGACTGCGTGCCGGCAGCCGCGGCAGAGAGCGAAGCGTTGCTGGCGAGAAACTGGATGTCGGACATCATGCGCGTGAGCAGGTTTTGAATGGAGAAGTACTGGGGCTTGGTAATGTAGATCATCCCGTTATACCAGTCGTTCCAGTAGGCGATGCCCACGAACAGACCGACGGTTGCGATGATGGGGCGCGACATCGGCACGACGATGCTTAAAAATATGCGTAGCTCGCCCGCACCATCGATCTGGGCTGATTCGACAACCGCAGAGGGAATATTGCCAGCGAAATAGGTGCGCATGAGCAACACGTACCAAGCACTGACCAGTAGTGCAGGGACGAGAAGGGCCCAAAGCGTATTTTTAATGCCCATATAGTTGGTGTAGAGCAGGTAGGTGGGCACCAATCCACCGTTGAACAGCATGGTGAAGAAGACGAAGAAAGTGAAGCCTTTTCGCCCGGGCAGGTCTTTGCGTGAAAGGGGATAGGCGAGCAGGGACATGATGACCAGGCCGCCGGCAGTGCCCAACACGGTAACGAGTACGGTAACGCCGTAAGCGCGTAGGATTTGGTCGCCCTGCCTTATGAGGTATGCGTAGGCATCAAGGCTCCACTCAGCAGGAAAGATGCTGTAGCCGTTCGTCGCCAGCGCATTTTCTGAGGTGAGCGATGCGATGAAGAGCAACAGAAAGGGAAACAGTGCAAAGAGGCTGAGCAGACCGAGTACGCCATGCGCTATGCCTTGAAAGATGCGGTTATCGCGGGTATTCATGACCGGTTCTCCTTTCAAAACAGCGCGTTGTCGGGGCTGACTTTTCGGACGACCAGATTGGAGGCGAGCACCAGCACGAATCCGACGAGCGACTGATACATGCCGGCTGCTGAGGACATGCCCACGTCCCCGAGTTTCATCAATCCGCGGTATACGTAGGTATCGATGACGTTGGTGGTGGAATACAGCGCACCGGAGTTCATCGGTACGTGGTAAAAGAGGCCGAAATCGGCGTAGAAGATCTTGCCGATCATCATCAGCACCATCATGACGATGGTAGGCTTGATGAGCGGCAAGGTGATGGCGCGAATTTGCTGAAGCTTGGTCGCGCCCTCCAGGGATGCAGCCTCGTAATACTCCTTATCGATGCCCAGGATGGCGGAAAGGTAGAGCACGCAGAGGTATCCAACGTTCTTCCAGGCGTTGACGAATACGAGGATAGGCGGCCAAAGGCCGGGCGTCGAATACCATGCGGGCCCCGTCTGCCCGAGGGCCGGGAGCAGCGACTTGTTGATAAAACCTAAATCTGAGCTTAGGAAAGCATTTACCAAGTAGCTGATGATGATCATGGAAATCAGATAGGGCAGAAGGATCGCGCTTTGGTAAAACCTCTTCATGCGGCGGTTGGATAGATCGTTGAGCAATATCGCCACGGCGACGCCTAAAAAATTATTCAGCGCGATAAAGACGACGTTATACAGGAGCGTGTTGCGCGTGATTAGCCAGGCATCGGAGGTGGCAAACAAATATTCAAAATTTTTAAGGCCAATCCAGTCGCTGCCCAGAATACCCTTGCGGAAGTTGAGATCCTTGAAGGCGATGATGAGCCCGCTCATCGGCAGATAATTATTGATGATGAGGTATGCGATGCCGGGCGCCATCATCAGGTAAAGGGGAAGATACTTCTTCCATTTGACGGGATTTCGTCTGGGGTGGATGCTTGCAGCGATCACCGCTTTTCGCTCCTTTTGTCCGAGCTGCCGGAAGACGTCGCCTCCCGGCAGCGTGCGGTTTTATGGTTTACTTCGTCTTAGCCCATTCGTCGAGCTGGCGCTGCTTCTCTATGACGACCTTATCGATACCCGCGGCCTTTAGCTTGGCGCGGAATTCCGGCAGAGCGACGTCCGGGTCTAGTACGCCCCACTCCAGGCCACAGCGATACTCGTTGAGCACGTTGTTCAATGCGGCGACCTCGGTCTTGACGGGCGTCGGATCCCAAGTGAAGCCGAAGGCGGCCGACTTGACGGCACTTTGATTAAAGGCCTGTAAATCTGTATAGAGCGTAGGCGCATCGCCTTCCCAGATGTGCGTGATATACTGATTGCCCATGGCCCAGCCCATGTTCAGGTTGTAGCCGGACGATTCAGCCGTAACGCCCTCGGGATAGTTGATGAGGCCATTCTCTTGTACCTCGTAGTGTACCCCCTCAATGCCCCAGCTGAGCAGGTTAGCAATACGCGGATCGGTATACATAAGGTTCAAGAACTGCATGGCCTTGTCAGGATGTTCGCAGTTGGCAGCGATGTACCACTGACATTGCTGCACGACGGAAGAGTTGGTGTTTACCTCGACCATGGGCGCACTGACGACATCGCGCTGTACGGTCGCGCTCTGCTTGAGGTCGAAACCCGGCTTAATGTTAGACGTATTGGCGAACAGTCGTCCTGACGTCATCTGGGGATTGGTGTTGTCCGATGAGGTCATAACCTGCTCGGTAACATATCCCTTTTCATACCATCCACGGAAATAGCGACAATAATCCTCGTATTCCTGGGTGTCGAAGTAGTTGACGACCTCCAGCTTCTCGCCGTAATTCATCAAAACGCCCAAGTTGTCGCTGAGCGAATCGAACGTGCAAATCGTGTCCAGCAGGGCGTTGCCGCCGTTGGCTGCGCTCAAAGGAATCATGGCCGGCTCATTGTCCTTGATAGTCTGAAGAACAGCGGCCATGTCGTCCAGTGTCTTCACCTGATCGACGTGAATGCCGTACTTCTCGCAGACGTCCTTGAGGAGCACGAAGCCGCGTGTCACCGCCAGATCGCGATTGGTGGTGAGGCCGTATTGGTGGCCGCCGATGCGCCCGGCATCCAGCCACTCCTGGCCGACGGAATCAACGATGCCTTGACCGTACTCGGCGAGCAGGTCGTCCAGCTCGATGATTTGACCTTTGTTGTAGTAGTTGAGCCAATAGCTGCCCCAGCACATGAAAGTATCCAGCTGTTCGTTGCCCGAAAGCATAAGGTTGAGCTGTTCATGGTAGTTACCAAAATTGGCGACCACCGGATCGACCAGTTTAACGTTGATTTCTTCGACGAGAATCTCGTTGACCGCGTCCAACACCTTTTGCAGGTCGCTGGGCACGCCGTTAAGCGAGAAGAAGCCGATGACCAGCTCTGTAGGCTTCTCATCCGCTAAGGCGGGGGTTAGCCCCATGCCTGTCAGCAACATGAGGAGACATAGGAATAGGGAAATCTGTTTAATGTGGATCTTCATAAGAAAAGTGCCCTCCTTTGAATGAATTCGATGATTCATTATAACGTGCACAGGAGGGCACGACCACTCATTTTGTGACGTGATTTTTATATATTTATGACATCTGAGCTGTAGAAGGATCCTTGCGATAGGCGGAAGGGGTAAGGCCGGTAAACTTTTTGAAGATCTTGGAGAAGTAAGCGAAGTTGTCGTATCCAAGGCGAGCGGCGATTTCGCTGATGGAAAGACTGCTTTGTCTAAGCCACTCACAGGCTGTCCGAAGGCGCACGGTTTGCAGGTAGTTCACGAGGTTCACGCCGGTTTCCTGTTTAAACAGGCGCGAGACGTACTCGGGGTTGAGCCCCACGTGGCAAGCGATGTCTTCGCGGCTGATGTCTTCCTCTAAGTGGCTCTGAATGTAGCGGCAAATTTGCTCGGAGACCGGAATGTCTGCTTGCGGACGCGTGAGAAAACCGCAGGTTTTTTGTACGACATGGCGGCACAGGAGCAGCATGTCGCTGACGCCGATGGTCGCGCGATTTAAGAGGGACTGAACGTCCTCGCTGTCGATTAGCGCAGCGCTTTGAATCCCTTCGCCTTCGAGGACGGCATAAACCATCTGTAAGAAATCGTGCAACAGGCAGGATAGCACGCGCTCTGGAACAATCCCCTGGGCGGCGAGCGAATGAAGATAGGAAGCGATCTGCCGTTCCAACGCCTCCGCTTGGCAAGCCTTAAGCAGCCCACGCCAACTTTCAAACGGAGGTTCTTTATATGCGCACTCGGAATCCTCGCGTTGCAGCGGCATGGGGAAGAAATGCATGCGTTCCAAATCCATTCGGTTGTGCACAAAGCGGCGAATGCGTCGGCTTTGACTAGCGATGCGCTCGGGGGGCACGCCGTCCATCGCACAACAGACGAGGGAGACGTGGAGATACATCTCGATTGCTCCAGCCGCGCGTTCACATAATGAGGATAGGTCAGCCACCGCGCAGCCGCGCGCGAGAATGCAGGTCCATACCCCGTCTACCGGTGATACGACGGCCTCGGCAGCCGTAAGCTCGCTTAATATGTTTTGTATGCTGAAGCTCAGTTCGGCTGGAGACAACCCCGAATGGTCGTCGGAAGGGATGCGTAGCATGGCCTGAAGCAACGCATATGCCGGATGCAGCGGGGTCTCGAGGCGGCGGGCGGCTACCTCCGCTTCCAGTGCGGCGCGCTGAGGCTCGATGTCGCCGCGCATAACATCCTGCCAGAAACGCTCAAGCAAAAATGGCCGGCTCCGTACCCAGTTCTTTCCGTAGGAGACATAATCGCTCGTCGCACGCAGCCTATGTACGCGTTCGACAGCGCGCAGGATCACATCCTCTAATGTAGCTATGGGAGCGGGCTTCATAATGTAATCGATTGCCCCCAGGGTTACAGCTTCGCGAGCATAGCGAAAGTCGGCATGCGCAGTCAGCAATATGCTTACCACGTCGGCCTGCTGCTCGTGCAAGCTGCGTAACAGGTCTAATCCGTTGCCACGGGGCATTTCAATGTCGCTCAGCAGGATATCCACATGACTGGACGAGAGGATTTGGACGGCTTGACGCATACTCTGCGCGATATAGATTTGATCGATTCCAAGCCGTGCCCAGTTAAGCTCCTGGCGAAGCATGTTCAGCACGAGGACTTCGTCGTCCACTAACAGGATGCTCAGCATGCAAAGCCCTCCTCATCGCTTTCGCGGTAGGGGATATCCGGCAGGACGATGTCTGCCCGCGCGCCGTGAGGCTGTGTGTTACTAAGGCGCAACGAAGCTTTACCTTGATAGGCGAGGTGCAGACGCTGCTGTGCGTTATAGATGCCGATATGGGCCTCCCGGCCTCTGCCTAAGGGCCGCTGTGTTTCGAGCGCTACGAGTAGTTCTTCGGGGAAACCGGGTCCGGTATCGGAGAGGGTAATCCGTATGCTTCTTGCATCTGTCAGATCTCGGCGCACCTCAATGCCCAGTACCACGGCTTCGTCCATGCTCACAGCGTACTGGATGCTATTTTCCACAAAAGATTGCAAGATTAGAGGCGGAATCGCTGAGCCGCGCAAGTCCTCTTGTACGTCTACACATATATCTAACTTATCCGGAAAGCGCATTTGCTGGATGCTTAGGTAGTTCTGCACGTGCTCCAGCTCGTCGTGCAGGCGCACGAAGGGCCCTGTGCTTTTCAGCGTATAGCGATAATACCGCACCAAGAAGGTGGCGAGCTCTTGAATGAGCGCATAGTTTTTTATTTGAGCGAGCGTAAAAAGGGTATTAAGCGCATTGATGAGGAAGTGTGGGCGTATTTGCAGCTGATAAAAGTGGAGCGCGGTGCGGTTTCGTCTCAGTTCGCTTTCATAATTTGCAATTTTAAGCTGCGTCACCTCTTCCGCCATGTGGTTAAACGTATGGTTTACCATATCCAACTCTTGTATATGGGTCTGTTCGCCGATCCGGGCGTTCAGATCTCCGCGCTGAAAGGCGCGCATTGCCGCGATGAGGGCGGAGAGCGGGCGTAGCATATGCTGCTTTGTGAGCAGATATGCGCCCACGACGAAGAGACACATGACTGCGGCAAGGACGATCAGAATGATAAAGTTTTGACGTAAGCCGCCTGTAAGACGGTCAGTACGAACCAGAGCTGCTAACGCGAAGTCTGCGCGCGTGAGAGGCGCACGCACGATGCGATAAGCATCGCCGTCAAGCGTGATATCGTCCTGCGGAAGAGCGAAACCTTTTGGCAGATCGTGCCCTGCTAGTG
>JAEYAR010000193.1 GCA_023404715.1 Bacillota bacterium
TCCACGCCCTGCGAGGGATTCGCGCCCGCGAGCAGCGTGTCGCCCGTAAAGCAGCCGCAGGCCGTGCCGTGCGCCTTCATCAGCTTGGAGAAGCCGGTCTCGAACGCCTCCTCGTGCTTGCCGGAGCCGGTGAACACGTAGCTGAGCGCGGGCGCGCGCAGGCCCTGCGCGATGCTGGCGGCCCGCGTCGTGCGCTGCAGGTGGGCGTAATAGCTGCGCTCGTCGCCCGTCTGGCCCAGCAGCTGCTTCATCTGGGCGGGCGGCGTATGCTTATACATGGGGATGCGGTAAGGGAATGTGTGGCAAAAGCGCGTCCAGTCCTTGCCCTGGTCGCACAGCAGCTGGCAAAGGTCCAACAGCGGGCGCTTGCCGGTGACGTTGTAGACGTTGAGCGCGACGTAGAGGGTGTCGGAGATGTGCGCCGCCTCCTCGGAGGAGAGGGCGTTGTCGCTCAGGTGGTAGAGCAGGAATTTGAGGTAGCGCAGCAGGAACAGCAGCGCGCGCCGCTCGGCGGTCGCCGTATAGTACTGCCACACGGCCTTGAGCATGATGCCGCGCGGGATGAGCGGGTCCTTCGCCTCGGGGCCGAAGGAGCCGTCCTCCCGCTGGCTATCGAGCACCCATTCGACGCGGCGCGTAGCCTCTTGCTTGAGCGCCCCGTCGTTTAAGAGAAAGGCGAGCGGCACCAGGCCGTCGAGATAGCGCGCGGCGCATAGGGCGTCTTCGCCGCTGCCGCCCAGCCAGGCGCACGCGTCGCCCACCTCGGGCAGGATATCGGGCAGTCGGCCCGTAAGCCCCTGCGCTTGCAGCTCGAGCTGGCGCGCGAGCCACCCCCTGGGGCGCAGCGCGCCCAGAGGCAGGGGCGCGAAGCGGCCCGGCATCAGGGGGGCTCGGTTGAACATCGTCTTGGCGATCATATTGGGTTGCCTCCATATCGCGGCGCGCGGCGCCGCACAAAATCATTCGTTTTCAAGCATCGGGTCGGACACATTGATACTTTATTATACCCGAATTTTGTCCGCAGGTAAAGCAGAAGAAAGCGGGGGGAATCGGCTCCGTGTCCATGCGATAGGGCGAAAAATGCCGTAACGCTGTGTAAGGGCGCGCATACAAACAAAATCTGCCTTGCAATTGCAAAGGCAGCATGATATGATAATGAACGGAGGCAGGAAGGGCTTGCAGGCGGAATCCCCCGCGAGACGTCGTACTGTTTCGCGCCCCCACATTCGTGTGGGGGAGTTTTCATCTGCGGAGCGCTTCGCGCTGTCCTCGATGAAAAGCCTTCGGCCTCTGCGCGGGGTGATAGCATGAGTGACTTCGAAATGATCTCGGTCTTCCTCATGATCTTATCCCTTGTTTGCGCCCCGCCACGTTCCGTGCCGGGGTACGCCGCCGGATATTTCCGCGCGTTGCGCTCCAAATTCCGGGCGGCTAGTCGCCCGCTGGGCGACCTTGTAGTATTACTACTCAAAAAGGATAAGTAACAGAAACCGCCCACAGGCTAGCTCCCTGCATTGGGCGGTTTCCGTTAGGAACTGCTCGCGGTTCATTCCGCTAAAAGGCGACAAACCTTCCTGCCTACATTGTTCGACGCCCCGCGCCGCGTGTCAAGCACCCGGCGCGGTTCTTTTTCGTTTTTCGCACATCCGAAAAGCTTTGAAGTGCAAGAAAAATAAAAATTCTGGAAAGGGATTGACAGGGAAGGATTGGGGACGTATAATAATCTCAGTTCGATGGACGTACAATCTCATATTAGCAAACCCGCTGAAAGGCGGCGACGCAAAGCTAAAGGGTCTAACCCCGCGCAGGCGGGCACGACAGCCAGTTGCCGGAGGCGCAAGCCTCTGTCATTCGGTGAGCTGCATGCATTGCAGGTCAGCCCTCTTTGTGTCGCCGTCGCGGGTAGTGAAATTCCGCGGACGGCTTTTTCTGTGCCCGCGGAAGACAGGAGGAGACCATGCGATATACAATCGGGGCGCTGGCGCTGGCGCTTTGCCTGGCGGGCGGCCCCATGGGCGCGGCCCTTGCGGAGGGCGAGGGGTTGCCGCAGGACGTGCCCGTCAGCTACCCGGCGCTGGAGATGGACGCGCAGGCGACCGGGCTAGCGGCCACGCCGCAGGAGGCGGGGCTGGAGCTCGACGAGACCGCCGTATCGCCCGACGCGCCGCGCGCGACGCAGCCGCCCCAGGCGCAGAAGAAAGCGCCGGTGCGCCCGGGCGACAAGCCCCAGCAGAGCGTCAACAGCATCACGATCCAGACGGTATCGGACATCACGTTCGATTCGCCCTACGCCGAGGGCGAGGTCAACGTCGGCAACCCGGAGGGCAGCCAGGTGAACGTGCAGTACATGCTGCGCATCTCGCTGGCCGAGCTGGAGCGCCAGACGGGCCGCACGGGCTACAGCGAGGAGGAGCTGGCGGCGCTGGTCGCCCAGCCGGGCTTTGACCCGGAGACCACCTACGTGCAGCTCAGCCAGACCAAGGGCATCCCCCCGGGAAGCGTGGTGCGCACGATGACGCTGGGCACGCTGCCGGACGGCTCGACGATCCCCGCGGGCGACTACAGCGCGCAGATGGTGATGGCGGCCTACGACGTAGCGACCAACCGGCGCTCGATGGTGGGCGCGGTGGTGGAGGTCAAGTTCCACGTGCTCAGCGACGACATGCAGCTGACGCTCGACGCGGACGGCGCCTGCGACCTGTACGCATTCAACCCCGTGACGAGCGCGGGCGACGTGATGTTCGCCATCCAGATCTCTCAGCAGGAGCTGACGGACGTATCGGGCGAGGCGCACCGCACGGCGGAGGAGATCGCCGCGCAGCAGGCGAACCCGGCCTTCGACCCGGCCTACGAATTCCTGACGATCTACGAGTCCGACCCGGTCGCGCCGGGCGCGTTCCTCGAAGGACGCGCGGCGCTGCGGGCGCTGCCCGACGGGCAGCCGCTCCCCGCCGGTACATATACCGCCTGGCTGGTGCGCTACGCCTACGACGCGCAGTGGAACAGCTGGCAGATGGAGGACGCGAGCACGCAGCTGACGCTGACCGTGCCCGAGCTGACGGGAAAGGCGGGTGGGACCGAATAAAGGACATCCGACAGGGTAAAAGACGAAAGACGATATAGGTTCACATTTTGGGCCGGGCCCAAAACGAAAACAACGGACGCAATGCGGGCGCGCATACGCCCCATAAGCATCCGGAATGCGCTGTCACAAAAGGTGAACAAATGATGACGCCCGCCGGGCACGGCGGGATGGAACGGACGCAGAAATCAGACATAGAATGAAAACGGAATGTGCAAAAACAGAAAGGTGGATATGACTTATGACGAAGAAGAATTTGGCGGCCCTGATGCTCGCGGGCGCGATGATGACCGTGGGGAGCGGCGCGATGGCGGATGCTGTAAATACAAGTACTGGAAGTGTAGTAAGCAATAATGATATAGCGAAAGTATCGGTGGGCTATACTGCTTCTGCAGATGTAAAAATTACCCTTGAGTGGAATTCAATTAATGATTTTGTATATAAGTGGAACCCTACGGTAAAGAGTTGGGATACCCAAACGGCAGCTCAGACGCTAACGTTTAAAGCAAAAAATGATGGTATTGTTGCGCAGAAAGTAACAATAGCTGATTCCACAACACCTACTCTCGATTGGCTGACTGTTACTGGCGGAGCTAAAACTTCTGAAAACGTAGAGCCGGCGGTCAATGCAGAGACACAAGCTACTGAGGTTGCTATCTTTACCTTAACGGGTAACTCTGTTAACGGTATATCTGGGATGTCGGTTGATGGTGATGCCAAAGATCTAAGCTTTACTGTTACCATCGCTGATGTTACTCCGCAAGCATAAACACCATGGCCGCGCCGCACAAGCGGCCGGCCCTTTTCGCATTTTGCCTGAAAGGAGGCCCCGTCCATGCGCAGCCCCATCCTTCCCGCCCTGCTGACGCTGGCGCTGCTGTGCGCCGCGCCCGGCGCGCGCGCGGACTTCTTCGGCGCACCCGTGGTCGTCTACGCGCCCGCGAAGGACGAGGCCGCGCAGGACGCCGCCCCCGCCGCGCGGCTCTCGGACATCACGGTCACGCAGGAGCCCGCGCCCGCGTTCGGCTTTCGCTGGAACACCGAGACGCACGAATGGGACCCCACGCACGAGCGCACCTGGTCGGCCCTGACGCTGCGAAACGGCGGCGAGGCGGAGGCCGCGCTCTCCCTCACCTACGCGGTGGCGACGGCGGAGGCGGTGGGCGCGGACGCGCCGCAGCTGCTGCGCGTGCTCGGCCTCTCCGGCACGACGGAAGAAGAGCCGCAGCAGACGCTCTCCGTGACCGTGCCCCCGCAGGGCGAAACGACCGTGTACCTGCGCTACGCGGCGAGCCCGCCCGCGTCGGGCGGCGACGCCAGCCTGCGGCTGGACGTCACGGTCACGTACACCCTACAGTAACATCAGGCGGCCAGATCGCCGGAAGGACGGTATCGCGATGTCAGGAAAGCGCAAGGGGTTGCTTTGGCTGCTGGCGGCGCTCGCGGCGGCCTGCCTCGTGTGGACCGGGCTGCGGGCCCTGCGGCCCGCGCAGCCAGAGCCCGCCTACGTGCCCCCGCCCTTGGAGGAAAGCGCTGTGCCGCTCGCGGGCTGGGCCGCGCCGCAGGGCCTGCCCACGCTGCAGACGGACGCCTACGCCTTCTCCATCAACCCGGAGCCCGCGACCGGGCCGGACGGCCTGTGCGGCGTGTGGCTCGCCAACCCGGAGGGAAACGCGGCCTACCTGATGCTCGACGTGCGGCTAGAGGAGCAGAACCTGCTGATCTACCGCAGCGGCCTGATCGGGCCGGGCACGGGCCTGGGCGAAATCGAGCTGCCGCAGGCCGCGCTGGACGCCATGCAGCCCGGGGAAAACGGCGTGCTGCTGACCGTCTACTCATTTGCGACCGAGGGCTACATCAGCATGGGCGAAGCGCCGCTGCGCACGGTGCTGTACTATGAGAAGGGGGCGTGAAGCCATGAAGAAGTTCTGCGCGCTGCTGCTCGGCCTTTTGCTGGCGTGCGGCGCGGCCCGGGCGGAGGGCATCTCCGTCGCGGTAAACGCCCGCTTCGTGCGCAGCGCGGGCGCGGAGGCCACCTGGAGCGCGGCCTTCACGGACGAGGAGGGCAACCCGGTGGACGAGCTGCACTGGACGCGGCTCACGCTCACGGCCACGCTGACCAACGGATCGAGCGAGGACATCGACGTGCGCTGGCAGCTCGACGAGGAGGCCCCGGGCGTGGAGCCCGCCGCCGGGACGCCGGACGGCGCGCAGCCCGACGCGCTTAATACCGACTATCCCCTGGCCGTGGGCGATTCGCGCACGTTCGTGATCGCCCTGCGCCGGGACGCGGAGACGGAGCTACCGCAGGACGGGCTGCACCTGGTCTACTGTATATCGCCAGCAGAGGGGGGAGCGGAATGAACAGACGCAAGGCGGCGGCGCTGACCCTGACGCTCGCGCTGCTGCTCGCCCCCACCGGCGCGCCCGCCAAGCGGGCCAGCGTGCACGCCGAGGCGGCGGCGGCGGCGACGGCCACGCCGGAACCGACGATGACGCCGGAGCCGACAGCCACGCCGGAGCCGACGGCCACGCCGGAACCGACGATGACGCCGGAGCCGACGGC
>JAEYAR010000206.1 GCA_023404715.1 Bacillota bacterium
CCTTTCGGTGGGGGTCTCTGTCCCCCTCCGAGGCCTCCCCCTGCGTGGGGGGATTCGGCCTCAAAATCCTGCGGGATTTTGCGGGCGGCCTCAGGTGCGGGTACCCTTTTCGCTCCGCTTCGCTGCGCGAAAAGCGCGCCAACGCGCCGCGCATGTCGCCGCGTTGGATTGCATTTGGGGAGGGTGCGGCCTCCCCAGGCCCCTCGGAGTTGGGAAGGCTCCGCCTCCCCTTGCTCTCTCTGGGCTCCGGGCGCGCAGCGCTACGCTTGCGCGGGACGGCATCGGGAAGGCTCCGCCTCCCCTTGCCCCCTCTGGGCTCCGGGCGCGCAGCGCTACGCTTGCGCGGGTGCGGGGGGCGTGCAATGACCTGCGCTTCGCTCGGCTCACGGGATAGGCGTTTGCGCAGGCGATGATTCGAATTTCCATGGGCATACTTCGCCTGTGAAGATTAATAAACAAGGAGGAAAGACTCATGAAAAAGGTTCTGGCGATCGTTCTGACGTTGACCCTGCTGCTGGGCGCATCCGCGGTTTGGGCGGAGGACGCAGGGAATCCCCTGCTGCAGCCCCTGATCGACGCGGCCAAGCAGCTGCCCCGGAGTGAAAATCTCTACTTTGAGAACGGCCTGCAGATCAGCGGCATGGGCATTCACTTCAACAACTATCCCAAGGAATTTGACGGCTGCTATTATTGGCCGGCCATCGAGGCTCTGACCGGCGCGCGCATCGAGATCGACTGGCGCGTCGAGGATAACTATGCGACCCAGGTCGCCACGACGCTGGCCTCGCGCAAGCTGCCCGACATCATGGTGGCGGGCGCCTACGGCGTGATGAACCTGGTCGGCGAGGGCGCGATCGTTCCGCTGGACGATTATATCGAGCTGATGCCCGACATCGTGGCGGCGGTCGGCGAGGACCGCATGGCGAACTGGCGCCAGGCGGACGGCCATATCTACACCATACCCACCATCGTCAACGTGCCCGGCTCCCAGACCGTGATGGTCCGTCAGGACTGGCTGGACGCGCTGAACATGCAGGCGCCCACCAATTGGGACGAATGGGTGGCCCTGTGGCGCGCCATTAAGGAAAACGACCTGAACGGCAACGGCGACACGACCGACGAGATTCCCCTCGCGCTGGAGCAAGGGGCGAACGGCGAGCGCTGCATGGCCAGCCTGCTGAACGCCTTCGGCATCCGCGCGTCGTCCGATTGCCAATTCTGCGTGCTGGACGACGGAACCTACACGCTGGTGTACGAGCATCCCCGCTATAAGGAGTTTTTGCAGGCGGTGCGGGACCTGTACGCGGAGGGCCTGATCGATCCCGAATTCGTCACGCGCGCCCAGGCCGAGCTGTTCACCGCGATGGATTCCGGTTTGGTCGGCACCTGCATGACGTGGGCCGAGCGCGCCCGCATCAGCACCACCACGCTGCGCGAGAGCGGCGACGCGGACGCGCTGTGGACCTGCACCATTCCGATCACCGGCCCGTACGGCGATTGCATGACGCAGGAGCGCAACGCCGTATCCTCCGTTTGGTGCATTACCTCCGCGGCCGCCGAGGCCGGCAAGGTGGAGGACATCGTCCGCCTGTTCAACTGGAACTTTACCGAGGAAGGCAAAGACCTGTATAACTACGGTATCGAGGGCGTGAGCTACGACAGGGTGGACGGCGAGGCGGTGCTCAAGCCCGAAATGGTCGCCAACGGCTTTGTAGATTACCGCGCGGCGGGCTGTGAGTACGAGCCCTTCGGCGGCGAGTGGCAGACGAGCGCCTTCATGCAGTGCCTGTTCGCGGGCCAGTCCGTCGACGATTTGGACGACGCTTCCGCTTCCTTCTATAATGGTTTGGCCATCGTAAACGACGGGTATTTCTACGCCATGCCCCAGACATTGGAGACGGAGGCGTATACGGAGTATCGTGCCGAGCTGATCACCACGGGCGTATGCACCCTGCGCGATCAGTGCATCGCCGGCCAGCTGACGGTGGATGCGTTCTTCGCCAAGTACGAGGAGCTCAAGAAGCAGGGCTTGCAGGACGTCATCGACGAGGGCACTGCGGCCTACGCGCTGCTGAGCGGCAAATAATTTACATGGGTAACGTCGCGGGAGGGCTGCCGACCGGCAGCCCTCCCGCATTCTTTATGTAGATGAAGCGTTTTGGGCCAACGCGACGGCCGCGGAGATGCGGCCATCGGCCCTGTCAAGCAGCGCCTGTGCACCCGCTTTGTTCAGCTTGAGCAAAAGCATGACGATGGCCAACTTGCAAGAGTAGCCGCTTTGTTCCAACGCGACGCGCGCCTCCTGCGGCGTCACGTCCGTGCAGCAGCAGACAATCGATTCCGCGCGCTGATAGAGCTTCTCATTGCTGGCCTTCACGTCGACCATCAAATTTCCATACACCTTGCCAAGCTTGATCATTACGGCGGTCGACAGCATGTTGAGAATCAGCTTTTGGCAGGTGCCGCTCTTGAGTCGGGAGGAGCCCGTGATGACCTCCGGGCCGGGAAGCGGCGCCATCGTAATTTGCGCATGGCGGGAGAGCTCGCTGTCGCGGCAGCACGTGAGCGCCATGACGGCGGCGCCTACCTCTCGCGCATAGTCCATGGCGCCCAGCACGTAGGGGGTGCGTCCGCTGGCCGCGATGCCGACCACCGCGTCGCGGCGGGTCAGATGAAGCGCGATCAGATCCTTTTTGCCCTGCTCGCGGTCGTCCTCCGCGCCCTCCACCGCGTGGATAAAAGCGCGTTCACCGCCCGCGATGACGCCCACCACCAACCCCGGATCGACGCCAAAGGTGGGCGGGCACTCGGCCGCGTCCAGCACGCCCAGCCGCCCGGACGTGCCCGCGCCGCAGTAGATCAGCCGCCCGCCCTGGCGCAGCCGTTCGTAGGCCGCGTCGACGGCCCTCGCCACCTCGGGCAAGACCTGCTTTACCGCTTCCGCGACGCGGTGATCCTCCTGGTTGATCAGGGATACCATATCGAATGTGGACAGGCTATCGATTTGCATCGTCTGTTCATTTCGCTGCTCTGTATCGATTTTCTCGAGCTCGATCATCTGAAAGCCACCTCGCTTGTATTGCCTGAGAAGACCTGTCCGTTTCGAATGCCTTGCAGGCCGTGCTATCTCATTTTCATTATAATAAAATGCAAACTCGCTGTCAAGCATTAGTTCATAATATAATATGAGCATACGGAATTAGTTTTTGCCCTGATTGATGAAACTGCAAAAGAACGCATGAAACACGAACATTCTTAAGGGGATATCCTGGAATCATTCGATAAAAAAGCCTGTTTTTTGCGTAAAGGGCTTTACAAAAGGCGAATTTTGCGGTACGATAGCAATGCTTCGTTTCTTATGAAGAACATTAGGAGGAATCATCATGAAGAAGCTTCTCTCTCTCGTGCTGGCAGCGGCGCTCTGCCTGGTCTCCTTTGCCGCCATGGCCGACGGCGTACCCGCCTCCGATCTGAAGGTCGGTTTCATCTTCATCGGCGACGAGAACGAGGGTTACACGGCGAACCACTATGCGGGCGCGCAGGAAATGGTGCAGGCGCTGGGCCTTTCTGAGGATCAGGTGATCGTCAAGTGGAACGTGCCCGAGGACGAGACCTGCGAGGATGCGGCGATCGACTTGGCCGACGCCGGATGCCAGATCATCTTCGGCAACAGCTTTGGCTTTGAATCCTATATGATGAACGCGGCCAAGGAATACCCGCAGGTGCAGTTCTGCCACGCTACGGGCTATCAGGCGGCGGGAAGCGGCCTTGCCAATTTCCATAACTTCTTCACCTCCGTTTACGAATCGCGCTACGTTTCCGGCGTTGTGGCGGGCCTGAAGCTCAACGAGATGATCGAGGGCGGCAAGATCGCCGCCGAGCAGGCGAAGATCGGCTATGTCGGCGCTTACCCGTTCGCCGAGGTCATCTCCGGCTTCACCTCGTTCTACCTGGGCGCGCGCAGCGTATGCCCGAGCGCCACGATGGACGTCAAGTTCACCAACTCCTGGGCGTCCTTTGACCTGGAGAAGGAAGCGGCCGAGGCCCTGATCGCGGGCGGCTGCGTGCTGATCTCTCAGCATGCGGATACCACGGGCGCGCCTACGGCCTGTGAAGCGGCCGGCGTGCCGGTCGTCGGATACAACATCTCCATGATCGCTACCGCGCCGACCCAGGCGCTGACCTCCGCGGCGGTCAACTGGGGCCCCTACTACACCTATGCGGTGAAGAGCATCGTGGACGGCACCGAGATCGCCGTCGATTGGTGCCACGGCTACGCCGACGGCGCGAACCGCATCACCGAGCTGAACGCGGCCGCCATCGCGGCGGGCACCGAGGAGAAGGTCGCCGAGATCGAGGCCGCGCTCAAGGACGGCTCTCTGAAGGTGTTCGACTGTTCGACGTTCACCGTCGGCGGCAAGACGCTGACCGAGGAAGACAGCGACTACATCAAGGACGGCTACTTCCACGAGTCGGAGAAGGCGTCCGCCCCGTCCTTTGAGTTCATCATCGACGGCATCACGAACCTGGATGCGGCGCAGTAATCGCGCAATGCTTCGGCGGACGGCTACCCATCGGGGCCGCCCGCCCCTTTGCGTTTATACAATACAAAAAGCCTGAACGGAGGATGGCCCGTGGAGAATGCGATTGCCGTCGAGATGCGCGGGGTCACAAAGCGCTTTGGCAACGTCGTCGCCAACGAGAACGTCAGCCTGGACGTGCGAAAAGGAGAGATCCTTTCCGTGCTCGGTGAGAACGGAAGCGGGAAGACGACGCTCATGAACATGCTGTCCGGCATCTACTTCCCGGACGAAGGGCAGATTTACGTGGAAGGGAAGCCGGTCACCATCAGGGCGCCGCGAGACGCGTTTGAGCTGGGCATCGGCATGATCCACCAGCACTTCAAGCTGGTGGACGTTTTCACCGCGGCGGAGAACATCGTGCTCGGCCTGCCGGGCCCGGCGCAGCTGAACATGAACGAGGTGCGCCGCAAAATATTGGATCTGGCGATCAAGTATGGCTTCGAGATCGACGTAAACCAGAAGGTATACGAGATGTCGGTATCGCAAAAGCAGACCGTCGAAATCCTCAAGGTGTTGTACCGCGGCGCGAAGATCCTCATCCTGGACGAACCGACCGCCGTTTTAACCCCGCAGGAGACGGAGCGCCTGTTTACGATCCTCCGCAACATGCGTGAGGACAATAAGGCGATCATCATCATCACGCACAAGCTCGCCGAGGTGCTCTCCCTCTCCGACCGGGTCAGCGTGCTGCGCAAGGGGCGCTCGGCCGGCACGGTGCCGACGGCGGAGGCGACCGTGCAGTCGCTGACGGAGCGGATGGTCGGCAAGCGGGTGACCCTGAACATCGAGCGCCCGGAGCCGGTGAATCCCCAGCGCCGCCTCGTCGTGCAAAACCTCACCTGCCTAAACCCGGAGGGCATCACGACGCTCGACCACGCCAGCTTTGTCGCGCAAAGCGGCGAGATCCTGGGCATCGCGGGCGTGGCGGGCAGCGGGCAAAAGGAGCTGCTCGAGGCCATCGCGGGGCTGCAGCCGACGACGGAAGGGACGGTCTCGTTCTTCCCGGCGGAGGGCGGCGTGATCGATACGACGCGCATGAGCGCCGAGTCCATCGACAAGCTGGGCATTCATCTGGCTTTCGTGCCGGAGGACCGCCTGGGCATGGGCCTGGTCGGCTCCATGGACATCACCGAAAACATGATGCTGCGCACCTACCGCGAGGGGCATCCCTTCTTTGCGGATAAGCGCAGCCCGCGAAAGCTCGCGGAGAAGATCGTGCGCCAGCTGGAGGTCGCTACGGCCGGCATCTCCTCGCCGGTTAGGCGCATGTCGGGCGGCAACGTGCAAAAGGTGCTCGTCGGGCGCGAAATCGCCTCCGCGCCGAGCGTGCTCATGGTCGCCTACCCCGTGCGCGGGCTGGACATCCATTCGTCGTATACGATTTACGGCCTGCTCAACGAGCAGAAGCGCAAGGGCTCCGCGGTGATCTGCGTAGGCGAGGACCTGGACGTGTTGCTCGCGCTGTGCGATCGGATCATGGTGCTGTGCGGCGGCAAGGTCACGGGCATCGTGGAGGGGCGCGCCGCGACCAAGGAACAGGTCGGCGAGCTGATGACCCGCTCGGAGCGCGCGAAGGACGAGGAGGTGATGGCGGGATGAGCATGCAAGCGACGACGGTACGGGAGCCTCTGCTGCATATCGCAAAGCGCGACGGCGTCCCGTTTTACAAGGCGGTTCTCATCCGCTTTTTTGCGCTCTTGCTCTCGCTTTGCGTCTGCGCCGTCGTCATCTTTGCGCTGACCGGCATGAACCCGATCGAGGTCTATAAGGCGATCGTCAGCGGCGCGGTGGGCACGAACCGCCGCCTGTGGACGACGATTCGCGACAGCGCGACGCTGCTGTTGATCGCGCTGGCGATCACCCCCGCCTTCAAGATGCGTTTTTGGAACATCGGCGCGGAAGGGCAGGTGCTCGTAGGCGGCCTGGCGACCGCGGCGGTCATGATCTACGGCGGCGGGGCATTGCCGGCCTGGGCGCTCTTCGCGGCCATGGCGGCGGCCAGCCTCGCGGCGGGCATGGTGTGGGGCCTCCTTCCCGCCGTGTTCAAGGCGAAGTATAACACGAACGAGACGCTCTTCACCCTGATGCTCAATTACGTGGCGATGCAGCTGGTGACGTTTTGCATCGTCTTTTGGGAGAATCCCAAGGGATCCAACACCGTGGGGATCATCCATCAGGGCGCGGAATACGGGTGGTTTGCGCCGCTGTTCGGGCAAAGATACGGCGTCAACGTGCTGATCGTGCTGACGATTACGCTGCTGATGTTCGTCTACCTGCGCTATAGCAAGCAGGGGTATGAGATCGCGGTCGTCGGCGAGAGCGAGAACACCGCGCGCTACGCGGGCATCAACGTTGGCCGCGTCATTCTGCGCACGATGGCGATCTCCGGCGCGCTCAGCGGCCTGGCGGGTTTCATCATCGTCTCCGGATGCAGCCACACCATCTCGACCAGCACGGCGGGCGGCCGCGGCTTCACCGCGATCATCGTCAGCTGGCTGGCGAAGTTCAACCCCTTCGCGATGATCCTTATCTCGTTCTTCCTCGTGTTTATGGAAAAGGGCGCGATTCAGATCGCGTCGCAGTTTACGCTCAACGAAAATGCCTCGGACGTTATCACGGGCATCATCCTGTTCTTCATCCTGGGATGCGAGTTCTTCATCAACTACAGCGTGTGCCTGCGCCGCCGCGGCAGAAAGGAGATCAAGGGATGAGTACGATCTTGATCTTTATTCAAAAGGCCATCGCGCAGGGCATCGGCATCCTGTTCGGCGCTTCGGGCGAAATCCTGACGGAAAAGAGCGGCAACCTGAACCTGGGCGTGCCCGGCATGATGTACATGGGCGGCATCGCGGGCCTCATCGGCGCGTTCCTCTACGAGAACGCCGTCGCCGCCCCCAGCGCGATCGTGGGCTTTTTGATTTCATTCGTCTGCGCCTTTGCGTGCGCCGCGCTCGGCGGGCTGATCTACAGCGTGCTGACGATCTCGCTGCGCGCCAACCAAAACGTCACGGGCCTGGCGCTGACGACGTTCGGCGTGGGCTTTGGCAATTTCTTCGGCGGCTCGCTTTCGCGTCTGGCGGGCGGCGTGGGGCAGATCTCCGTGGCGGTCACAGCGGGCGCCTACCGCGCGAAGATCCCGTTGCTCAGCGGCATTCCGATCGTCGGCGACATCCTGTTTTCCTACGGCGTTCTGACCTATCTGAGCCTGGCCATCGCCATCGCCCTCAGCTGGTTTTTAAACCGAACCCGCCAGGGCCTGAGCCTGCGCGCGGTCGGCGAAAACCCCGGCACCGCGGACGCGGCGGGCGTCAGCGTCACAAAGTACAAATACCTCGCCACCTGCATCGGCGGCGGCATCGCGGGCTTGGGCGGGCTGTACTTCGTCATGGAGTACTCCGGCGGCACGTGGACGAACAACGGCTTTGGCGACCGCGGGTGGCTTGCGGTCGCGCTGGTGATCTTCGCCCAGTGGAAGCCCCTCAAGGCGATCTGGGGATCGATCCTCTTCGGCGGGCTGTACATCCTCTACCTTTACATCGCGGGGCTGGGTCGCAGCATGCAGGAGATCTTCAAGATGCTGCCCTACGTGGTCACGATCGTCGTGCTGGTCATCGCCTCGCTCAGAAAGAAGCGGGAGAATCAACCCCCGCAGAGCCTGGGCATGGCGTACTTCAGGGAAGAAAGATAGTTACAAGGAGGAGATTTGCATGAGCGATTCCGTTCTATCGTGGCTCTTTGAGACCAAGGCTGTGCGCGTCTGCCCGGAGGGGGCGCCCTTCTGGTACACGTCTGGCAAGCTCGGGCCCTTTTACATCAATACGCATTTCCTTTACGGCAGCCAACAGGCCGCGGAGGAATTGCTCGCCGTCATCGAGCGGGCCGCCGCGGGCGACCGGCTCGCCTTTGCGCGCACGGTGCTGGAGCATGCGCGCCGCCAGTACGCGGCAAACGAGATCTACCGCCGCCTGATGGATAGGCTAGTGGAGGCCGCGCGGGCGGTCGACTTTGACTTCGTCTCGGGCGGCGAGCGGCGCGACTTCTTCTTCTCCTTGCTCATCGCGGACAAGCTGCACAAGCCGCACGTCTCCATCTTTAAGGATCTGGAGACGGTGTGCGACGCGGCGGGCTTTAAGAGCGCGTGCCCCGCGAATGCGGCGGGTCTTTCGGGCAAGCGCGCCCTGCACGTGGCGGACCTGGTGACAGAGGCCTCCAGCTACGTACGCGCCTGGATCCCGGCCGTTGAGGCCCTGGGGGCGAAGATCATCGCGAGCGTCGCCGTCGTCGATCGCGACCAGGGCGGGCGCGAGGTTTTGCAGCGCGCGGGCATCCCGCTGACGACGCTGGTGAAGATCGAGCCCTCGCTCTTTGAGACGGCGAGCCGCCTGGGCGTCGTAACGCAGGAACAGCTTTCTCTTGTGCTCGCCTTCATGCAGGATCCGAACCGCTTTATGCGCGACTTCCTCGCGGCTCATCCGAACTTTCTCGCGGAGCAGATCGCCCTGGGCGGCAAGGCGAAAGAGCGCGCGGAGCTGTGCATTCAAAAAGGCTTTGACAAGCTGTAGGCCTGTATGCTGACGCTTCGCTATCGCCTGCAACCGCAGGACGAGGGCTTGACGCTGCGCGCCGTGCTGCGCGAGCGCATGGGGCTCTCCTATGCGCAGGCCCGCGCGCTCGGGGGAACGGCGTATCGAAACGGCCGGTCGGTTTATCTGAACCAGCGGGCCGTCGCCGGGGACGTATTGACCGTGCCGCTGCCGCCGGAGGAGACGGGCGTAGAGCCCGCACAGGGCGAGGTGCGCGCGCTCTACGAGGACGACGCGCTGCTCGCGGTCTTTAAGCCCGCGGGAATCGAAACCCATCCGCACCGGGGCGGCGTCTCCATGCTCAACTTGGCGCTCGGTTTCGTCCGCTCGCGCGAACCGTCGGTCTGTCTTCACCCGGTGCACCGTTTGGACGCGGGCACGCAGGGCATTCTGCTCTTCGCCAAGCACGGCTGCGTGCAGGCGATACTCATGCGGCAGATGTGCCGGGGCGGCTTTGTGAAGGAATATGAGGGCATCGCGCGCGGGCGCTTTGCCCCGCCTGCCGGCGCCATTCATCTGCCTGTCGCGCACGACCCTGCGCGCGGGCCTGCGCGCTGCGTCTCTATGGAAGGGAAGGCTGCGTGGACGGATTATGAGACGCTCTCTATAGGCGTGTGGCGGGGGCTGGAGATAAGCCGTGTGCGCTTCACCTTGCGCACGGGCAGGACGCACCAGATCCGTGTGCACGCAGGGGCGCTGGGCTGCCCGCTGCTGGGCGACGCGCTGTACGGGGGAGCCTGCGAGGGCCTTTCTTCCTATGCGCTATGCGCGGTGCGCCTGTGCTTCGAGCATCCCCTGACCGGAATCCGGGTGGACATTCGGATATCGGCTCCGTGGGATCCGGGTTTCTCATGCATGTTAAATTCTTGAAAAAGGGGCCGTAAAGGCCCTTTTTGCGTAGAAACCCCCCGCTTTCCCATCCATTACCAGCCCTTGGCGTGGAATAAATGCGGCTCTCTGGCCGTTTTGATGGGTGAAAGGCAAGGGAGGAAGCGACCCCCGCTCTTGCCGGAAAATTTGGAGGAGGTTATTCCTATGCTTACGAAATCTTTCAAGTCCGGGTCGTACAAAAGATGCGCGATGTTCCTGATGCTCTGCTTCCTGTGTGTGCTCCCTATGCTGGCGATGGCCGGAGAATCGGCGATCGTCAAGGGCGGCTCGCTGAACCTGCGGGCGGAAGCGAGCCGGGACGCACAGGTGATCGGCCAGTACCCGACGGGTACCTGGGTTGAGATCCTGACGCGCGGAGACACGTGGCACTACGTCCAGATCGGCGACAAGACCGGTTACATGATGGCCAAGTACCTGTCCAGCGGCAACGACAGCGTGATCGGCACGGCGACCGTCAACACGAACACGCGCGGCCTGAACCTGCGCGCGCAGCCGAAGGACGACGCCTACATCATCACTTCTTATCCGAAGGGCACCAAGGTCGAGGTGCTGCAGAAGGGTTCTGCCTGGTATCGCGTGCAGGTCGGCGGCAACGTCGGCTACATGTCCGCGAAGTATCTGACCTTTGGTTCCTCCGGTTCTACCGGCGGCAATGGCGGTTCGAGCAGCGTCGTCGCGAACGGCGTGGTGAACAACCCCAAGAGCACGCAGGTGCTGATGCTGCGCGAGCGCGCTTCGCAGGACAGCAAGGTGCTCGGCTACTATAAGAACGGCACCAAGGTGCAGATCCTGAAAAAGGGATCGACCTGGCACGAGGTCAAGGTGGACGGCAAGCACGGCTATATGATGGCCAAGTACGTGAAGATCACCTCTTCGTCTACGACCGCGAAGCTGTACAACCCGAACGGCAACTCCATCGTCAACTTCCGCAAGGGCCCGAGCCTGAGCAGCACTGTCCTGGCCACCTACAAGGTCGGCACGAAGGTGACGGTGCTCGATAAGGGCACGGACTGGACGAAGGTCGACATCAACGGCCGGGTTGGCTACGTCAGCACCTATTTCCTCCGCTTCTAATCTGGATTTAGGGCAAAACCCGCCGAAGCATACGCTTCGGCGGGTTTTTGGAATCACATGGGTACCCTGCATCGTCTATTTATGGAATTTTGAAACAGAGGGCGGGGCATCGCGGGGGCGATCCTGGCGATGCTGCTGGTTGCGGGCAGCGCACAGGCGGGTTTTACCGGGTCACAGGCATACCTGTCAGGCTCTCTACCCAGGGCGGCTGGCGCGAGCACCCGCGCTACTACGCCATGGCGAATATCTTTACCAAGCGCACGTATCGTCCCTGGGACGAGTAAGCATGAAAAAGCATCCGTTCCCCGTCTGTTTCCACGGGAGAACGGATGCTTCCTTTTTTCTGTTTATCCCCGCATCGCCGCGGGCAAGCGCCGCAGCAGCCGGTGCAGGAAGAAGAGCAGCGCGCAGTTGACGGGGTAGCACAGCGCGTTCTTGAGCAGGCGGACGGGCAAAAGCGCCATCATCGCGCTGCCGCCGGTTATCGAGCGCCAAAGGGTGTTGAGAAACACGTGGCACAGCAGATCTACGCAAAGCTGCGCGAGCAGCACGTGCCATAGCCGTACGCTGCGCCGGTAGAAGAAGAGGCCGTAGAGCAGGCCCACCAGCAGAGCGCTGAGCGTATAGCCGGGGAAATACGGCCCGGCGGGGAAGAGGAAACAGGCCAGAATGTCGGCCAGCGCGCCGTGCGCGGCCGCGACCACGGGGCCGAAGAGCGCGGCCGTCGCCGCGATGGTCAAAAACCCGAACGTGATGCGCATGTCCGCCGTCACGTAGACCGCGACGGAGGAGAGGACGAGCTGCATCGCGATCAGGATGCCGGTCAGCGCCAGCGTATGCGAGCGACGGAGAGAGGCCGCCGAGGCCGATAGAGACGAGCCCAATGAGATATGCTGCATGAAAAAAGCACCTCCCGCAAATCGAAAAGGAACGGATTCGCAGAGGTGCCCGAAACAGAAGGGCAGTCGGGGGCCGGCACAGACACCGCGAAGTCTCGAAGGCTTCTTCGTCCCATGGTATTCCCGTACACGGGCACTTAACGCGTCTTTGCCGCAATCGATGGATCGATCCCTGCCATCTGACGAATCACAGGCGACAGCCTCATTATAATGGCACGAGGGCCGGAATGCAACAAAAATTTATCGCTGCGCCTCAAAAGAATCGCGGCTTTGCAGGTAGACGAGCGCCGCGCGGTAACGCTCGATGTATTTGAGGTTGGAGGCGTCTACCTTCCCTAGGCGCGTGCAGTCCATATTATGCCGCAGGTCGGCGAGCTTGACGGCGCGCGCGACGGGGTTTTGCGAGAGCTTTTCGACGTACTGCGCGTAAGGCGCCTCTTGTTCGTGCGTCAGCAGGGCGACCGCCTCGAGCACGCGCTCGGGGAAGCCCTCGCGGCGCAGGTCTTCGAGCGTCAAAGGAGTATCCTCCACTACGTCGTGCAGCAGCGCGACGGTGGTAGACGTCTCATCGGTCATCTGTTCCGCCAGGTGGAGCGGATGGAAGATGTAGGGCACGCCGTCCCACTCGGTCTGGCCGTGATGGGCGGCGTAGGCGATACGCATGGCCTTACGCGTCAGCGGTGTGTAGATCATGGATGGGGCCTCCTTTGCAGATGACTTGGCAGAATGCTCGTCTATTCGCTGCAGGGCAGGGCGGAGTCATAGCGCAGGTTGCCCAGAATCCCTTTGAGCGTATCTTCGTCGATCTCCTTTTTTTGATAGGAGCGCGCGGCGGCGACGAATTCGCTGGCGCGCGCCTTGGCGGCCTCGAGCAGGTCGGGCACGCTCTCGCGCCGCTCGCCAGGGACGAAGGGGCTCTCCCAGGCCGCGTGCGCCTCGTTTAGAAAATCGCCCTGCGGCAGCTTGGTGGGCACCATGTGCGCATGCAGCGTCTTGCGCAGCCCCAGAGGCGTAGCGAGCGCGCCGAGGGCCGCATACTTGATGCCCCGAGGGCTGTGCAGCAGGCGCGTGACCAGAACGCTGTCCTTCATCGCTTGTTCGATTTCGGGGGGCGGAAGCCGCTTGTCCTGGTCGATGCTGAACATGGCGCAGGCGAACATGAAGGCGATGCATGCAAGATCATTCGGGGCAAGAGCGGCGATGCCCGCCATATGGCGCGGCGTGCCGGTGGCGTGGCCCTCCTCGCGATACAGCCAGGTATCCAGCGCATGCTCGAGCGTGCAGTGCATGTTGGGTGAGTATTTGCCGCCCGGCGTGTACGAGTGCGCGTATACGTATGGGTGAAACGTGGTGTCCGTCGCGTAATGCGTCAGAAAGCCCAGCGCATAATCAAAGCGTTCTGAAGGCCTTGAAGAGCTCGCGACGAAGACCAAAGAGGCGAGTAAATTCCCGGTGCGCGCCTTGTGCAGATAGCTGCCGAGCGCAAAGGGGGAAATCAGATTTTTGTATCGGTGAAAGCAGTAGAAGAGCGGATCCGGCCCTTCGGCGCCGGCAAGGGCAAGGGGATTGTCCCCGACCACGGCGCGCGCCACGGCCTGGTGTAGATAGGATGCAGGCATATTATCCTCCTTTTATCTTAAGCATGATTGACCCGGAAAAAGATCCGTCCAATATTGTTTCGCTTTGCTTGACAGGTTTTCCTGCCTGTGCTACAATGATGCCCGCTTTATAAATGTTTGACGGCTAATTTGTTTTTTGTCCTGTGTGCGTCGGGCGCGAAGGGGGAAGGCTCTTATGGAAAGTGAATATCATGCGCTGCTCCTGCAAATGATGCATTTCAACCGGCTTTGTTTTCTGGCGTCTTACGCGCAGTTGGAGGCGCTGGGGCTCTACCCCGGCCAGCCGCAGATGCTGCTTGCCCTCATGCGCAGGGATGGGATCAGCCAGCGCGAGCTGGCGGACGCCATGTCCATCAAGCCGGCGACGCTGACGGTCATGCTACGGCGTATGGCGGGCAAGGGATTGGTAGAGCGCCGCGCGGACGCGCACGACCAGCGCGTGATCCGCCTTTCGCTCACGCTGGAGGGGCAGGCCCTGGCCAGGCGCCTGCACGATACGATCGAGCGCATGGGCGCGGAGATCTTCGGCGCGCTCGCCCCTAAGGAGCGGGCGCAGTTTGGCGATATGCTCGGGCGCATCAGCGCAGCACTCAGTGAAAAACTGCCCAAGGAGGAACCGACGAATCTATGAAACCATTGCTTCGATATCTGCGGCCTTATTTGAAATGGGCGCTGTGCGCGATTGGCCTGGTGGTCGTTCAGTGCCTGGTCGAGCTGACGCTGCCCTCGATCAACGCGAGAATCACCAACGAGATCATTCGGCCGGAGCCGAGCATCGCCTTTGTGCTCAGGCAGGGCGGCATCATGCTGCTTTTCGTGCTGCTCAGCGCCGCGGCCACGGTGGCGGCGGGCTATTTTTCCTCGCGCGCGGCGATGGGCTTTGGCAAGGAGCTGCGCGGCGCGATCTTTCATCAGGTGGAGTCCTTTTCACAGCAGGATTTAAACCGCTTCGGCGCCCCGTCGCTCATCACGCGCACGACCAACGACGTGCAGCAGGTGCAAAACGTCGTCATGATGTTTATGCGTTTGATGGTCATGGCGCCGCTTATGTGCTTGGGCGGCGTGGTCATGGCGCTCTCACAGGACGTAAAGCTCAGCTGGGTGATCGTGGCGGCGCTGCCGTTCATCGCCGGGCTGATTGGCCTTGCCATCAAGAAAGGCATGCCGTACTTCATGTCCATGCAAAAGAAGATCGACCGCATCAACCTGGTGCTGCGCGAGGTGCTCAGCGGCATGCGCGTCATCCGCGCGTTTGGGCGCACGCGGGACGAGGAGAAACGCTTTGAAGAGGCCAGCCTGGATCTCAAGGACGTTTCCACGCGCGTTGGCAAGCTGATGGGCGTCATCATGCCGGGCATGATGCTGATCCTCAACCTGGTGACCGTCGCGATCCTCTGGTTCGGCTCGCAACGGATCGACATGGGCGCGATGAACGTCGGCGCGATGCAGGCCTTTATCAACTACGCCACCATGATCCTCATGTCCTTGATGATGCTGAGCATGATCTTCGTCATGCTGCCGCGCGCCGAGGCCAGCGCGGAGCGCATCGGCGAGGTGCTCGCGGTGATCCCGTCGATGCAGGATCCGGCCCAGCCGGCGAAGAACCCGCCCGCGCGCGGGGAGGTCGCCTACGAGGACGTGCGCTTCGCCTACCCCGGCGCGCAGGAGGACGTGCTCTCGCATATCACGTTTACGACAAGAGCGGGGGAGACGACCGCGATCATCGGCTCGACAGGCAGCGGAAAATCGACGATGATCGAACTGATGCCGCGCATGTTCGACGTGACCGGCGGGCGCATCCTGATTTCGGGCACGGATGTACGCCAGATACCTCAGGCACAGCTGCGCGCGCGCATCGGCTACGTGCCGCAAAAGGCGTTTTTGTTCAGCGGTACCATTCGCAGCAATTTGAACCAGGGCCTGGAGGGCGCCACGGACGAGCAGATGTGGCAGGCGCTGCGCACGGCGCAGGCGGAGGACTTCGTGCGCGCGCTGCCGGATGGGCTGGATGCGCCGGTCTCTCAGGGCGGCACGAACTTTTCAGGCGGCCAGCGCCAGCGCCTTTGCATCGCCAGGGCCCTCGTGCGAGAGCCCGAGGTTTACATCTTCGACGATAGCTTTTCCGCGCTCGACTTTGAGACGGACGCGCGGCTGCGCAAGGCCCTTGCGGCCCGGACGCAAAAAGCGGCGGTGTTCATCGTCGCCCAGCGCATTTCATCCATCCGGCAGGCCGACCGCATCATCGTGCTCGACGACGGGCGCATCGCCGGCATGGGCACGCACGGCGAATTGATGGAAAGCTGCGAGGTCTATCGCCAGATCGCCCTATCGCAGCATGCAGAGGAGGAGAAAGCCTCATGATGGGACCGGGACGCGGACATAGGGGCCGCAAGGGCGCGCACGAAGCCGCGCGCGCGAAGGACTTTAAGGGCTCGTTTGGCCGGCTGCTCGGCGAGTTTAAGCCTCTGCGCATGAAGCTCGTGCTCGTGCTGCTCGCCGTGGCGGCGGCGAATATATTCAACATCACCGCGCCGCGCGTGGTAGAGCACGCGATCGACATCGTGACGGACGCCCTCAAGATCAATGTCGGCATCGACTTTTCGGCGCTCGCGCGCGTGCTCGTAGGCCTACTTTGTCTTTACGCGCTTTCCTCTGTCTTCCGCTATTTTCAGGAGGTACAGATGGTCGATGTGACGCAGGAGGTCATGTTCGCCCTGCGGCGTAAGGTGGATGAGAAGCTGGGCCGCCTGCCGCTCTCTTACTTCGACCGAAACGAGCGCGGCGATATCCTCTCGCGCGCGACGAACGACATCGACAACGTCGCAAGCTCCATGCAGCAGACGGTCACCCAGGTGCTCAGCGCGGCTGTCACGCTGGTCGGCGTGCTGATCATGATGCTCTCGCTCTCGCCGCTGCTGACGCTGCTCACTTTGCTGATGCTGCCCCTCATCATGGGCGGCACGATGCTCATTACGAAGCGCTCGCAGCGCCTGTTCGTTCGCCAATGGGCGGTGACGGGCGATCTGAACGGGCATATCGAGGAGATGTTTACCGGCCATAACGTCGTCAAGCTCTTCGGCCAGGAGGAAAACGCGATCCGCCGCTTCGATGAGACGAACGACGAGCTGTGCAGCGTCGGCTGGAAGGCGCAGTTCCTCTCCAGCCTCATCCATCCCCTGATGAACCTGATCGGCAACCTCGGCTTCATCGCCGTGTGCGTGGTCGGCGCGCTGATGGTCATCTCCGGCCGCATGAGCGTAGGCGGCGTGACGGCCTTCATAACCTATAATAAGCAGTTCACGCAGCCGATCAGCCAGGTGGCCAACATCATGAACGTGCTGCAAAGCGCCGTGGCCAGCGCCGAGCGCGTCTACGAGCTGCTCGACGAGCCGGAGGAGGTCGAGAGCGAGGACAAAGGGATCAGCCTGAAAGAAGCGAAGGGCGCCGTCGCGTTTGAGCACGTAGACTTTGGTTATACCGAGGAAAAGACGCTGATCAAGGACATGAACCTGCGCGTCGAGCCCGGGCAGATGGTGGCCATCGTCGGCCCGACGGGCGCGGGCAAGACGACGCTCGTCAACCTGCTCATGCGCTTTTACGACGTAAAGGCGGGGCGCATCCTGATCGACGGGGTGGACATCCGCACCTTGCCGCGCGAGCGGCTGCGCGAGGCGATGGGCATGGTGCTGCAGGATACGTGGTTGATCAGCGGAACGATCCGCGAGAACGTCGCCTACGGCAAGCGCGGGGCGGACGAGGCGGAGATCCTTCGCGCGGCCAAGGCCGCGGGGGTGGATCACTTCGTACGCACGCTGCCCGAGGGTTATGACACCGTGCTGCTGGAGGATGCGCGCAACATCTCGCAGGGCCAGCGCCAGCTGCTCACCATCGCGCGGACGCTTCTTTGCGATCCGCCGATCCTGATCCTGGACGAGGCGACCAGCAGCGTCGATACCCGCACGGAATTGCTCATTCAACAGGCCATGCGCCGGCTGATGGCGGGGCGCACCAGTTTTGTGATCGCCCATCGCCTGTCGACCATCCGCGGGGCGGACGTCATCCTCGTCATGCAGGACGGCAGCATCGTAGAGACCGGCACGCACGACGAGCTGATGAATAAGGGCGGCGCGTACGCCCGGCTGTATAACAGCCAATTTGTGGATGCCGATGAAGCAACTGCATAATAAAGCGGCTTTTCCTGCAAAAAGATGCGAATTTGCAAAAAAACACTTGATTCACAGAAGCGGGAACTGTATAATAATCGACATGGAAGATGCGGGGGAGGCCCCGGCTTCTCCCGGGAGCGATTGCGACGGGTGCACGCAGCGCGTGCGCCCTTTTGCAATAGAAGGATTAGTAGGAGGAGATCGTCATGAAAAAACTCACCGCAATCGTGCTGTGCGTGGCCATGCTGCTCGCGAGCGTTTCCGTCCTGGCGGACGACGCGGCCGGTGAAATCACCATTGCCCTGATCACGAACACCACGGGCGACTATGCCCAGTACGGCATCCCCGTACATAATGCCGCGATGCTGTATATCGACCAGCTCAACGCGGCGGGCGGCATCAATGGAAAGACCGTCAAGGTGCTGGAGTACGACGACAAGGCCGACGGTATCGAGACCGTCAACGCCTTTAACCTGGCGATGGACAAGGGTATCACCGCCGTCATCGGGTCGGTGCTGACCGGCGCGACCATCGCGCTGGCCGACGCGACCTACGAGGTGAACATGCCGCAGATCACCGCCTCCGCGACGGCCGCCGGCGTCACCATGATCGATCCGGACGACCCGGAGAGCGAGATTCGCGTCAACGTCTTCCGCTCCTGCTTCATCGATCCGTTCCAGGGCGAGAAGATGGCGGACTATGCCGTGGGCAAGCTGGGCGCCAAGAAAGCCGCGATCCTCTTTGAGACCGGCAACGACTATTCCGAGGGTTTGAAGGATGCGTTCGTCTCCAAGGCGGCCGAGCTGGGCTTGGAGGTCGTGTCGACCGAGGCGTTCGCGACCGGCGACCGCGATTACCGCGCCCAGATGACGAACATCGCCGCGCAGGCGCCCGACGTCGTCTTCTGCCCGGTATACTACGGCGAAGCGGGCCTGGCCATCACGCAGGGCCGTCAGGTGGGCATCACCGCGACCTTCCTGGGCGGCGACGGCTTTGGCGGCATCAAGGATTACGCCTCCGCCGAGGACCTGGAGGGCAGCGTCTACTGCTCCGGCTACGCCCCGGGCACCGAGTCCGTCGCGCAGTTTGAAAAGGATTACGAGGCCGCCTACGGCGAGCCCGTGCCGAACATGTTCGCCCCGCTGGCTTACGACGCCGCCATGCTGCTGTGCAACGCCCTCAAGACCGCCGAGGAAGCGGGCCTTGAGACCGGCAGCGACGAGTATAAGCAGGCCGTCATCGACGCGCTGGCCGCCAACGACGGCACGGAGGGCATCACCGGCTCCTACACGTTCGATCAGTACAACAACCCGATCAAGTCCGCCGCGATGATTCAGGTTCAGGGCGGCGAAGAGAAGTTCACCGAGCTGTACTAAGCTTTGGCCTGGGGCGCCTCCCTACCCGGGGGCTGAACACGCTTATCGGCGGGGGGAAGTTCGCATTCCCCCCGCATTTACGCATCGCAGAGACGGACGTCCAATGGGCGTCTTCGCCCACGAGGGCGGAGGCGGCCAATGGACGTCCGTATCACAGATTCCGCCGCTGGCTAAAGAAAGGACGTGACGTAAGGATGTCCCTCGTTATCGCCCAGATCATCAACGGACTACAGTCCGGCTCTATTTACGCCCTGGTGGCCCTGGGCTACAGCATGGTATACGGCATCATCCTGCTGCTCAACTTCGCGCACGGCGATATCATCATGGTCGGCGCGTACATGACGTTTTACGCGATCACCAGCTTTCACCTGCATCCGCTGCTCTCCGTGGTGCTCGCGGTGCTGGTGAGCACGCTGCTGGGCGTGATCATCGAAAAGGTGGCCTATACGCCGCTGCGAAGCGCGCCGCGCCTTTCGCTGCTGATCACCGCGATCGGCGTATCCTTTTTGCTGGAGAACGGGGCGCAGCTGCTCTTCGGCGCCGATACCAAGAGCATGGATTCCATGGTCACCGGCAACCTGACGCTCGGCAGCGTGAACATCAGCTATGCCGCGCTGCTTACGGTCGTGGTGTCGGTCGTGGCCATGCTGGTTTTGAGCTTTCTGGTGCAGCGCACCAAGCTGGGCAAGGCCATGCGCGCCGTCTCTGAGGATATGGGCGCGGCGCAGCTCATGGGCATCAACATCAACCGGACGATCTCCTTTACGTTTGCCGTGGGCTCGGCGCTGGCGGGCATCGGCTCGGTGCTCTATTTATGCGCCTATCCACAGGCAAGCCCCACCATGGGTTCGATGCTGGGCCTTAAGGCGTTCGTCGCCGCGGTGCTGGGCGGCATCGGCTCCATCCCGGGCGCGGTGCTGGGCGGCTTTGCCATCGGCATGGCGGAGGCGCTGGTCTCCGCGGCGGGCCTGTCCGTCTGGAAGGACGGCGTGGTCTTCGCTATCCTGATCGTGGTACTGCTCGTCAAGCCGACCGGCATTTTGGGGCGGCCCGTGACGGAGAAGGTTTGAGGAGGGGCGCGCTATGACGAAAAAACGAATCCCCATGCCGGTGCGCTACGGCGTCAACCTGGCGCTGACGGTGGCTCTATGGGGTCTGCTGTATTCTCAGATCCAGAGCGGCCTGATCACCAATTATTGGTCCGGCATCCTGGTCACCGTGGGCATCAATATCATCCTGGCGGTTTCGCTCAACATGGCGACCGGCTATTTGGGCCAGCTGCCTCTGGGGCATGCGGGCTTCATGGCCGTCGGCGCATACACGGGCGGCATCTTCATGAAGGCGACGCCGCTGGCCGCGCTGCTCAAGGCAGGGGACATGGCGGCCTGCGTGCCCTATATCATCCTGGCCCTTATTCTTTCCGGCGCGATGGCAGGCATTTTTGGACTCATCATCGGCATCCCGGCCTTGCGGCTCAAGGGCGACTACCTGGCCATCATCACGCTTGGCTTTGGCGAGATCATCCGCGTCGTCCTCACGAATATCGACTCGGTGCTCGGGTTTAAATTCACCTATGGCGCGTCTGGCCTCAAGCGCATCCCCAAGACGTCCAGCTTTACGCTGGTGTTCATCTGTGTGGCCGTCACCTGCCTGGTGATCCACATGGTGATGAAATCGCGCCACGGCCGCGCGATCCTCTCCATCCGCGAGAACGAGATCGCGGCGGAGGCCTGCGGCGTCCATACCACCTATTACAAGGTCATGGCCTTCTCGATGTCCGCTTTTTTCGCGGGCATCGCCGGCTGCCTGTATGCGGGCTATCTGGGCTCGCTCTATCCCTCGACGTTCAAGTTCATGAAGTCGATCGAAATTCTCGTGCTGGTGGTGCTGGGCGGCATGGGCTCTATGTTGGGATCGATCCTCTCGGCGACGGTGCTCACCATCCTGCCCGAGCTGCTGCGCGGCGTGGCGGAATACCGCATGGTCGCCTACTCGCTGCTGCTGGTGCTGATGATGATCTTCAGGCCCAAGGGTCTGATGGGCACGTACGACTTCTCGCTGTCGCGCATTCTGGAAAAGACGATGAACGGCGGGTTTAAGAAGCGGAAGGAGGCGGCAAGGCAATGAGCGCAGCTTACCGGCGCATCCCGGAGCCCAAGCTGGTCCCCGTACCCAACCCTAACATCATCCCCGAGCGGGATGTCGACAAGGCGCCCATTCTCGAATGCCGCCACCTGGGCATCGACTTCGGCGGTCTGACGGCCGTAGGCGACTTCAACATGGCCATCGGGCGCACCGAAATCGCGGGCCTGATCGGCCCCAACGGCGCGGGCAAGACGACGGTCTTCAACCTGTTGACGAAGGTGTATCAACCCACGCGCGGCACGATCTTGATGGATGGGCGCGATACGGCCGGTATGAACACGGTGCAGGTGAACCGCGCGGGCATCGCGCGTACGTTTCAGAACATCCGCCTCTTTAAGAGCCTGACCGTGCTCGACAACGTGCTCATCGGCATGCATAACGACATGCAGTATAACCTGGCAACCTCCATCCTGCGCCTCCCGAAGTATTGGATGGAGGAGAAGCAGGCGAAGGCGCGCGCGCTGGCGCTGCTCTCGATTTTTGACATGCAGGATCTGGCGGGCCACGAGGCGGGCAGCCTGCCCTACGGCGCGCAGCGCCGTCTCGAGATCGTTCGCGCGCTGGGCACGAACCCGAAGTTGCTGCTGCTCGACGAGCCGGCGGCCGGTATGAATCCCTCGGAGACGAGCGAGCTCATGGACAACATCGTCAAGATTCGCGATACGTTCCAGATCGCCATCATGCTCATCGAGCACGACATGAATTTGGTCATGGGCATTTGCGAGGGCATCTGCGTGCTCAACTTCGGCCAGATCATCGCCAAGGGCACGGCGGACGACATACAAAACAACCCGGAGGTCATCAAGGCCTATCTGGGCAGCGGCAAGGAGGGATGACGCTATGATGCTGAAGGTCGAGAACATCAACGTCTATTACGGCGCCATCCACGCCATCAAGGACGTGTCGTTTCACGTGGAGGAGGGCGAGATCGTCACCCTGATCGGCGCGAACGGCGCGGGCAAGTCGACGATCCTCAAGACGATGTCGGGCCTGCTGCACAGCAAGACCGGCTCGGTCGAGTTCATGGGCGAGCGCCTGGGCGGCGTGCCGCCGCACAAGATCGTCGAGCGCGGCCTGGCGCAGGTGCCGGAGGGCAGGCGCGTCTTCACCCAGATGACCGTTGAGGAAAACCTGGAGATGGGCGGCTATACGCAGCCGGCCGGCCAGATCGGCGCGAGCATACAGGATGTATACAAGCGCTTTCCGCGACTGGAGGAGCGCCGCAGGCAAATCGCGGGCACGCTCTCCGGCGGCGAACAGCAGATGCTGGCCATGGGGCGCGCCATGATGTCCAAACCCAAGCTGCTCATGCTGGACGAACCGTCGATGGGCCTCGCGCCCCTGCTCGTAGAGCAGGTATTCGACATCGTAAGGGAGCTGCACAAGGCGGGCGTCACCATCCTGCTCGTCGAGCAGAACGCGCGCATGGCCCTCTCCGTGGCGGACAGGGGCTATGTGCTGGAGACGGGGCGTATCCTCCTCAGCGGCCCCGGCCAGGAGCTGCTCAGCGACGAGGGCGTCAAAAAGGCGTATCTCGGAGGTTAAGGCGTATCGTGGATTGACGCGGGACCGGATGACACAGATCCGGCCCCGCTTTTCGCAACTTTGGATAAGAAAAGCGTGTGAAGGGACCGACCGAAAATGGCTTTATGGAGGATTGTGTCGACACATGAGATTTGCGGTTGTTTCGGATATTCATGGGAACTATCCGGCGCTAAAGGCGGTGCTGGCAGATGCTGAGCAGCACAACGTGGATGCCTTTCTTTTTCTGGGGGACTATTGCATCAGCGCTCCGTATCCTAATGAGGTGGCGTACGCGCTTCGGACGGCGCCGTCTCCGCATATCGTACGGGGCAATGAGGAAGACTATTTCAAACGTCTGGAGGGGCAGGATCCATCGACGTGGCGCGATGGGCAAATGGAGATAACTTATTGGTGTTATCGTACGCTAACTGCTGAAAACAAACGATTTTTACATTCGCTGCCTTGGAGAAAGGATTTTATATGTGAAACCATACCGTTACATATGGCCCATTCGTCTGCGGTCTTCATGGAGGATGCCGAACACGCGCACTTCGCAACCCGCTTGATTCCCTCGCGATATCCCCAGGGCGTATCGTCGCGCGCCACTTTTTTAGCGGATGTTCGTGAAACATTAGCGCGTAGCGCCACGTTTCAACATGCGCTCACTCGATTGTCTGAGGGGATCTATCTCTTTGGTCACAGCCATTCGCAGTGGCATGCCCGATTTGGGTCTCGCCTGTTCATCAATCCTGGATCCTGCGGCCTTCCTTTGGACTTCGGCGATACGGGGGCGCCTTATACGTTGCTGACAGTCGAACAAGGGGGCATTGAGGTTGAAGAGCGCCGCGCTACATATGATGTAGAGCAGTTGATCAGCGATATGACGCAGTCGGAGCAATATACATCCGCGCGCGTCTTTACCGAGATCGTCATAGAGGAGCTGCGCATGCGGCATGAATCTCTGTACTTCTTTTTGCAATATGCGGAAACATATGCGGCGTGCATCGGCGATTCAGCCCGGCCGTTCTCCAAGTCGACCTGGGAAGCGGCTTATCGGGCGTGGCGCGATCACCAAAGCGCAGCTAGCGCCCGGTAAGCGGCGTCAAAACACGCTTGTTCCGCTTTGATATTCGAGTCCGGCGTGCGTAAAGAGAGGGTCAGCCTCCCGTTATACGTGGATAGGCCGATCACCCGCCGTACGTTGGGTACATACGGCGGCAGGAAGAAAAGCGCTTCGTAGCGATAGCGCCAGTCCTCTTCACTTTCTATCTTGATTTGTCCTAAGTTGCTGATGCTCGTGCCCTGCGGTTCGGGCACATAACCGCACATCTTGCAAACACTTTTGGATAGTTTATTTGCATATCCTCCGAATCGTGTAAAGTAGATCGAATCGATCATGGTCGGAGAGAGGGCGTTCATAAACTCGTAGAGGAAGAATCTATCCCTGGGCTTCGCAAGCTTGCGATAGATCAAGTCGTGTATGTCACGTGCATTTTGCAGGAAGGGCAGTTGGGCGTCGTAAGCGGCTTGTATGCTGATGCCGGTCGCATAATTGCCCATGCCGGCGAAGTCCGGCGGACGAATATCGACGGCGATGCCGATACTCGGACTATCTTTCATCGAGGCGGCGAAGGCCGTCGTAAGCAGGCTGCCCAGCGTCAAGCCGTTATCGCTCGCCGTGCGCTGGAGTGCAGAAAGCTGATCGCCCTCGATTTCACGTAGTAAAAGACCGGATTCATATTCGTCGGCATAAGCGCGCCGCATCGCATCATATTCTGCGGTTGAGAAGACCTTGCCGCACCGGCGCCAGCGCGCATTTACGCTTTTCATCATCCAATGCATGATCGGATTGAGTCCCGGGTGTGGCGGCAGGTCATCACGGCTTAACAACTGCATCGGCCTTAGAGCGAGGGGCCCGCCGTTTAGCGATCGAAGGATATCCGCCATCAGAATTATCAGCGAATGTCCGTCGCCTGCCAGGTGATGCATCATTGCGAGCAGCTCGGTCTTGCCCGTACGGCTGGCATAAAGAAAGCGGACCATCTCGCCCTTTTCGATCTGAAAAGGGCGCTTTTCTTCGCGTTTGATGGCATCTGTCAGGCCTATATCGTAGGGCTTCACGTCGATTTGCGGCGCTGAATCTTGCAGGACAAATGAGGCCGTTCCGTCCGAGCGCAGTTCAACCCGGCTACAGAGGATTGGGTGGCTGCAGGCGGCCGCATGAACAGCCGCCTGAAGAGCAGATTCCTGTACCTCGCCGTCGATGGTCGCGATCGCCCATACGTGGACGCTGGGAGAAAACAGGTGAATTCTCTCCTTTTGAATTGTAAATTCCATATTAATCCCCCTTTACTTAATCTGTACGAAGGCAGCATAGGCTTCGAGCGTAAGCGCTTTGATGTTTTCCCAGGACGCATCAAGCGCCTGAAAGGCCGACATCATCACGATGCCGTTTGCGAAGACGATCATCTTCATGTCGATCTGTAGGTCGGCTAGGTATCCGGATCCACGGGGTATGTCGGAGAGCCCCGTTCCACTCGTGGCGATCAGCTGAAACAGGCGCTTTTCCTGCAATGCGAAGTGGATATACCCAAGTAAGGCAGCCAGATCTCGCGGAAGCGCGGCATCCATGTGATCGCGAATATGCTTGAACATGGCGGATATGGCAAGGGCGGTAACCCGCGCCTTTAGCCCTTGCATGTCCGAGAAGGCCTGATAGATCGGCTGGGTGGAGCAGCCCAGCGACTTGGCGAGCGAGCGTGCAGTGAAGGATTCAAAACCGTATTGCCTTGTCAGTTCGTAAGCCTTATCTAAAATCATGCTTTCAGCAATTTGTTTTTTTGGCGGCATACGTTCACTTCCTTTGAAATATAACGTTGTTATATAACGATGTTATTGTACACTTTAAAAGACGTTCTGTCAATAGAAAAGGGCGCCGCATTTCGCCAAATAACGGCGCGACGCGGTGCCCTTTCCCATTAGGGAGCGATTGTAAGGCCTGATCAGTCGGCGAGGGTGCCCATGGGATCCCAGGGGTCGAGCACGATGGGCGGCTGCTTTGCGAGCGGCGCGAGGTCGCCCAGATATGCTTCCTCCACAGCGGCCTGATAGACGTATTGATCGAACCAGCTGTCGGAGCAGACGTAATAGCCCTTCGCGCCGTTCTTATCGCCCCAGCTGTTTTCGATCTTCCAGCGTGTGGGCTTGCCGTCCTCGAGGTTGACGCCGGTGAGGACCATAGCGTGGTTCATGGCGGAGAAGCCGTAGTCGAGGCTGTCCGCCTTGGTCAGGGAGAGGTCCAGACCGGTCAGCAATTCATGATCGAAGGATTGATCGTCCCAGATGCCGCTCTCGCGCTCGCCGAATTTGCCCACGTCGCTGCCGAACCAGACCATTTTGCCATCCTGCATCTGCCGGATGATGGCGTTCTTAAACTCATCCATAGCGAGGTTGAGGTGGCGAACCTCCTTGCCGCCCACGACGTTGCCGAGCAGGCGGATGGTATACGTCCTGTGATAGGGCTTATCGGCGGTGGGGGCGTTGATAATGCTAACCGTTTTATCGAGTAAATCGCCTACGTAGACCTCGGAGAAGCGCTTAGGCGTATAGCCCTTCTCGACGTGATAGACCTTGTCCTTGTCTACGTATTCAAAGTCGAACGCCTTGGGCGGTTCGCCGTAGCAACTGCACAGGAAGCCGTAAATGCGCCCGAGCATCTCTTCCTTGATCGCCTGCAGGGCGCTCTCGCCGGCGCCGTCCGCGACCATGCGGCGCAGCTTTGCCGCGCAGGCCTTTAAATTACGGTTCAGCACGTGGTTCATGCCGTTCGTATGGCTGGATTGATAGGTCTCGTCGTAGACGTCCTTGGGCACGACGCCGTATTTTTGAACGATGCTGACGAACATATCCCATTGCCCGCCGTCGTGCACGCCGGTATTGAGAATGTGCGCGACCACACGGTCGTCGGCGGGCAGGCCTGCGGTCTCGATAATGCTCTCGAGAAAGTAGTTGGCCCGTTCGAACTTATCCCAAAAGGCCAGATAGCTCTGTGAAAGCTCAAAGGATTCCAGGTTCTTTTCCTTGGCGATCCGCTCGCGCAGGACGTTGGCCGCGGCAAAGAGCCAGCAGCGGCCGCTGGCCTGCTGATTGGTAACCTCCATCGAGGGGATTTCTACCGAGAACTTTTGCCGCATGACGTAAGCTCCCTTGGAAACAAAGGCTACGCTGTTTAAATCGGTCTTGGATAAGGCGAGGGTCGCCAGCCGGCGCTGGGGGCAGGCCTGATAGCTGTTGGACCAGTTGCTCAGGTTGTCCTGTGTGATAGGCGTCTGATTCATGCTACGCATTCCTTTCTGACGTAAAATACGATGCCGAAACAATGAAATGGATATTTTCCCGTTCAGTTTAGTCCTTATCCGCCCAAATGTCAACCTGGCTTTTGACGCTGTTCGCAAGGGAGCTGAATCAGTAAACTGAAAAAACAGATGGGGAGGACCGGGAGGTGAAAAATTTTGTTTACAGATGTGATATTCTTTTATACAATAAACAAAATAGATTCACGAATGGCACAGGAGGGAGAAACCGGAATGGATGAGCAGCTTTTGTTTTCCGATCGGGCGTCGTTTCGCCTTTGGCTTGAAAACCACGTAGAGAACCCTGGCGTATGGCTCGTGTTCGGCAAGAAAAATGGCCCCAAGACGCTTACCGCCGCACAAGCGCTTGAGGAGGCGCTGTGCTTTGGGTGGATCGACGGGCAGATGGAGAGCATGGGAGAGGATCGATACAAAAAATACTTCGCCCCGCGCAGGCCGCAGAGCAAGTGGTCGGAAAAGAACCGCAAATTGGCCGAAAAGCTGGAAACGCAAGGGCTGATGACGCAGCATGGCCGCAAAAAGATCGACGAAGCAAAAGCGCGCGGCTCGTATGAGGGCGAACCACGCGCTGCGATATCCGATGAACAGGTGGAGGCATTGCGGGCAGCCCTACGACCCTATGAAACGGCGCTTGCGAACTTTGATAGGATGACGCCTTCCGTACGCCGGGCCTATACCGGCGGCTATTTTTCCGCTAAGACCGATCAGGGCCGCGAAAAACAGCTCGCGCGGCTCGTCGAGCGGCTCAATCTCAACCTGAATCCCATGGAATCCCTGGCGAAAAAGATGGCAGAGCTGGCGGAAAAATAGGGCGCCTGCGTTCGACGGCGCTGACTACCATCGCGAGAGCCAACGCCGTTTCCATATTTAAAGCGCATCCATAAAGCGCAGACCGCTTTCATTTTCGCAGAATTCTCTCTACCGCGGCGACATCGAGCAACAGATTCACCGTTTCAAATTTCCCTTTATAAAAGACCGCCCAGTTATTGAAGACGCAGGGCAGCTTCTTCGCCTTTTCCAGCGTGTCTTCTTGAATGAAGGATGCGGGGATGCCCTTCGTCTCGCAGTGCTGTTTGATCAACTCGACGTTCTGATATATGAAGGGGCATTGCATATCGTAATAAATCGTGAGCTCTTTGCGATCGATCTGGGGGACCTTCACATTCTCCGCGAATCTCGGCATCGTCCCGTCGAAGGAAAGCGCGAGCAAATCGTAGCCGTAATCGGTCGTGTCGACGACCTTAAATCCAAAGCGCGCCGCAAATGATTGATCGGAGAGCCACGCTTTCTGTTTTTTCGCGCCGAGCATACAGAGGCCGGATTTACCTTTTTCTTTAGCGTCAGCGATGCAGTATTCCATAAGGCATTTTCCATACCCCTTGCCTTTGAAGCTTCCGTCGACCCATAAGCAGTACAGGTAATAATAGTTGTCCCCGAGAATGGGCGTCCAAGCCGTCTCAAGCGGAGCGTACTCGATAAAAACCGTGGCCTTAACATTTAATTTCCTGAAGACATGGCCTTCCTTGAGCCGGTCAGACAGCCATTGCCGCTTCGCATCGATGCCCGCATGGGGCTTTTTGCTGCGGATGATGCAGCATAAATGCTCGCTCCAAAGGGTCTCTGCCGTTAAGTTGACAAAATCGATGTCCATGTGCGTCCGCCTTTCCATTTGGGCGTATCATTCGACCTGATGTTCTGTACCAGTATAGCATCGCATTGCCTCTGTGCATAGCCCGTCGCAGGATGATTCGTCTAGCGGCCGGCAGCCTCCGGTACGCAACATGAACCCCTTGTGCGTTTGCACGCAGAGGGGTTCATGCTGTCGCTATGCTTCATCAACCTGTGATCGCGTAAAAGAGGCCTTGTATCGCGCGATTACGGCTCTGTTGCTTCCGTAACAGTGCTCATGGGATAAAAACCCGTGAGGATATAGAAAGAGGTCTTATGGTCCTGGTGTGCGCGCTCGTTGTACGCCTTGATCTCCTCTTCGCTAAGGCGATCCATGACGAGGGTAAATGCGCCTACGTCGTCCTGCTCGTAGGCGGCCGCGGCGATTTTTTGCGCCTGCTCGGGCGTCAGTTGGTCGGCGAGCATGGCGATAAGCCCGGTATCGAGATCTTCCATATGATCCATTAACGCGTCGATGGATTCGGCGCTTGGCGTTTCGTCGATCCCCGCGAGGAACTCGAGCTCGGCATCGCGGGTCGCCTGATTCAAAATGCTCTTCCGGGCTTGCGCGCTGGCATAGTCCAATAGGATATAGAAGGAAGCGATATCGCGGTTGTCGTACGCCGTTTGCAGCAATGCATCCGCGGTATCCACCGGGGTATCGGCATCCAGCAGGAAGACCAAATAAGCGACGTTTTCGTCCTCCAACGTGTCGCGCAGCAGCTCCGCACGCAGTTCAACGGAGGTCAAGCCGCTGTTGAGCACGGCGACAAAATACCCCAGCTTGTTATCCCGATAGAAGAGATGGAGCAGCTCGTCCGGCGACTGCGTATACGGTCCCTTTACGTTCACGAGCCTTAGAAATCCGTTGTTTTGAACACGTGTCCCGGCATGGTGGGCGACAAAGGAATCCGCCGCGCCCTGCAATATATTGAGGAACTGCGCATTCTGTGCCTGCGCGGCCCAAGGCTCCGGCAGCAGGACGGCGGGATCGTGCAGCACTGTGACGTCCTGATCGCCAAGTTTCGCGGTCGAGTCGTATTTCAAATGCAGAATAAAGCCGTCGGCATAATATCCTTCGTGAATCACGGTGCGGCCATTGGAACGGTAACTACTAAACATGTTGTCGTCGCTGTCCGAATCGGCGTCCCAATTCCGTGGGTCGTTCCAGCCCCAATCGTCTGCATCATCCTGGAAAGCATCCCAATCCCAGTTGTCCGTCCAATCCTGCGCCCAATCGCTGACGTGGTCGCCCAGGGAGGCGCCCAGAGCGTTTACATCGCTGAGCAGGTTGTCCAGCCTTTCACCTGGGGTCGGCTGTCGCGTCGCTTCCGGGGCCGGAGTGACGGGGGGATTGGGGGCGGCTGTGGAATCTTTTTCTGCCGCCGGGACGGGGGTTGCGTCGGCGACAGGTAGAATCGCCGACGGACCGTCGCCGCCCTCATCGGCCGCGACCGGTATGCCGGTGTAGGCGCCCGCGTGCGTCGCGGAAAAGATTAACAGGAGCGAAAGCGTTAGGGAGCACAGCGCAGTCCACTTCGTGCGTCTATGCGGGTTTGCGATGGATTGTAATCTGGTTTTCATGATCTTTCCTTCCTCACTCATCGTGACCGAGGCCACGGTGTCACCGTAGTTGCCGCTGATTTGAATCACGGCCAGCAGCGTGTCGCCGTATTGCCTGTGGCGCTCCTGATCGAGACGGGCGAGCACCCGCTCGTCGCAGGACAGTTCACAGGCGATGTTTACATCTCTTTTGATCCAATAGACGAGCGGGTTAAACCAGTGCAGGCAGGAGATGACCTGCACGCACCATTTAAAGAGAATATCCTTGCGCTTGTAATGAATGAGCTCATGCGCAAATATCAAGCGCAATCGCTCCTTATCCAGATGACAGGTGGGCAGCACGATAGCGGGCCTCAGGATGCCGATCAGCATCGGCGAGGTCGCCAGCGGATTGAGGTAGAGGGGCAGGGGCTTTCGCAGGCCGTATAAGCCGCTCACATCGTCCAGCACATCCAATACATCGGGGTCGTCTACCGGCTGCCAGCCCGCACGGATGAAGCGCGCGAACCCGCGATAACGGGTGACGATGTGTACCAGGAGCATCAGGGCTACGCCGAGCCAGGCGACCCATGCGTATTGCCACAGGTCGGCCAGAACGGTAGAGACCGGGCGCGTTTGGGACGAGGGGACGGTTTTCGTGCGCACGACAGGCGCATCCGCGGGGGAGGACGGCTTTTCCACGGCCATTAAGCCGGGATTGTCGTTCTCGCTTTGCGCCGCGGGGGCGTATGCGCGCGGAACCGTGGTGTCCACAGGGCTTGGCATTGTGCGCATCGTGCGCATCTGCGGCGGCAAGGCGGCGGAGCGCCTCGCTAAAATATCCATGAGGTTTGCCTCCTGTGGGGCAAAGGGCAACGCCAGGCGCATAAGAACAATCAGCCAGATGTAATAGCGCCAGGTTTGGGAAAGCCTTTTCCCAAACAGGCTGCGAAGCGCCAGGACGAATAACGCGATCAAAGCGCCGGATAACGAGAGGGATAGCACCCGTGCGAAGACGTCAGCCATCGCCCTTCGCCTCCTCCCAAAACGCCCGCAGATCCTCCAGATCCTGCCTGGATAGGCGCTCGTTGCGCAGCAGCGAGGCGATCAATCCCTTGGCGTCGCCGCCGTATACGTCGCAGACGAATTCGCGGGTCAGCGACGCCATATAATCCTGCTCGCTGAGCAGCGCGGTATACTGGTTGAGCCGCCCCACCTTGTCGATGCGGATCATCCCTTTCTCGCTCAAGCGAGAGAGGAATGTCAACACCGTATTGGCCTTCCATTGGGTTCCCTGTGCGATGAGATCGTCCATCAGGGGCGAGAGCATGATCGCTCCCTGATGGGCCCATAGCACGCGCATGATTTTAAGCTCCGATTCCGAGACGGATTGTGCACGATCCATGACGGTCTCCTTTCACCTACAGCCTGTAGTTGAGTATATTCTACATCATGTAGGTGAAGCTGTCAAGCACTTTTTTATGAAAAAGACGAATATAAAAAGAGATGGCGTTATGAGGACGCCATCTCAGACCGATAAAAAATGTATTAGAGAAGTATAGATGAGATATCCAAGTTCATTCTGTTACGGGATGCAGACGACCCGGCCAGGGATGAAATCGCCGGGGGCGAGCGTGGGGTTGGCGAGCAGTAGCAGGTCGGTGGACACACCAAAGGTCTGCGAGAGCGTGTAGAGAGATTCGCCCAGGCCCAGGATGTAGCTCATGGCGCCGTTCGTACATAGGTTTCGGGTGCCGGATGGCGGGGCGCAATACCGCGTGCCGGGCGCGAGACGCGACGTCGGCAGATTGGGATTGGCGCTGCGCATCGCTTGATACGAAACGTTGTTCTCGAGCAACAGGTCGGTAAAGGTCTGGTTATTCTGCACGACCGCCGCGCGGTAACCGTACGGGCAGCGCTGCGGTATCACTACGATCGGCGGCTGACTGGGCAGGGAGGGCGTCGGCAGACCGGCCGGGCCCTCACCGGGGCGGGCGGGCTGATCGTCCGGCAGGGCGGGCGTGGGCAAGCCTTCGGGGCCTTCCCCCGGTTGAGCGGGCTGGTCGCCAGGCAGAGAGGGGGTAGGCAGGCCCTCCGGGCCGATGCCGGGCGTCGCGGGTTGATCGATCATCGTCATAAACAGCGCTCCTTTATGTAGGCAGACTAGGATAGGAAAGGAAGAATTCCCGCTATTAACGTATGAGAGCACGGCAGGAGGGGTTACCGGGTACTTGATCGTCGTCATACCATAATGAACGGCGGTGAGAAAAAGCCAAAGATAAAATCGAAAAAAGGGGTTGACAATTGCATCGATATGGTGTATTATAGTCTCTGTCGCTGATGCGATGTTGAATGCCGCGGGGTGGAGCAGTCTGGCAGCTCGTCGGGCTCATAACCCGAAGGTCGGAGGTTCAAATCCTCCCCCCGCAACCATTTGGCGGCATAGCTCAGCTGGCCAGAGCATTCGGTTCATACCCGAAGTGTCATGTGTTCAAATCACATTGCCGCTACCAATAGCCCCTTGAAGATAAGCTCTTCGAGGGGCTATTTTTAATTAGACACTTATGAAATTTCCTCCAATCCTTGTCTCAGGGTTGACGAGATAAAGAAATTCGGATATAATTTTGTTATCAAGGAGGTGGATTGAATGCCTACGATCAAATCCAGCGCAGAACTGCGCAACAGCTACAACGACATCTCCAAATTCTGTCATGCGTATGCAGAGCCGGTCTTTATCACGAAAAACGGCAAAGGCGACCTCGCTGTCATGAGCATCGAAGCATATGAGCAGCTTATGGGACGTTTTGAACTGTACAGCAAGTTGCAGGAAGGCCTGAACGACATCGAAAAAGGCCATACCCGTCCCCTCGCTGACGCCATGGCCGATATGAGGAGCCGCAGAAGGTGATGGGGTACGAACTGCACATTACCCGCGCGGCAGAAAATGATCTGAATGAAGCGGTGGACTATATTGAGTTTGTTCTTATGAATCCGCAAGCCGCAGATCAGCTTCTGGATGCCGTGGAAGATACACTCCCGATGCTGTCCGAATATGCGGAGCGCCACGCACTCGTGGATGATCCCGTGCTCAAGGCTTGGGGCATCCGATTTGTACAAATCAAGCATTATCTGGCGTTTTATACGATTGCCGAGGACAAGAGGAAGGTCTACAT
>JAEYAR010000002.1 GCA_023404715.1 Bacillota bacterium
CTCGGGATGCGCTCGACGACCGGCTCGTACTCTACCGGCGTCCAGCCTGATAGCGTGCCCATCTGCATGCGCAGCATCGATGCGAAGCCCGTCTCCAGACAGCTCCTCAGCGCCTCCTCGTCGCGCAGGTCGTATCCCTGCACAAGCCCTAGCAGACGGACGAGGTTCGACGTACGCGTATCGAGCGTGCTGGCAAACACGTGATTCCACGGCTGATAGGCAAGGCGCGTAAAGTTGCGCACCCAATTCGAAGGGTATTCATCGCTGCCGCCGCTGTTGCCGCGGATGTCCAAGATGATCACGTCCTCGCGCGAGAGGGAGAGCGCATCCTGTGTGAAGCGCGCGAGGGCCTCCTTTTCCGCCTCGTCCTGCGGATACAGGCTTCGGTTTTCCAGGATCGTGATGCCGTCGCGTTCGTACCGGTTGTAGGCCGGCCAACCCATGTAGGAGCGGTAGTTGATCGAAAGCGTAGCTTCCCGCTCCTGCGTCCGCTCGCCGTCTGAGAGCACATAAGACACCGTCAGCTCCTTTGGCAGCTCCTCCGACTCGCCCGTGTTCATGCCCATCGCATAACAAAGGCGGCCGTCCGGATCGAGCGTGAGGCGCAGCATCGCCTTTGGATCGCCGCCGTTGACCGAGACGAGGCGCCACGCGCGGCCCTCCAGCTGGGTTACAAAGCCGCCATCCGCCTGCGCGTCAAAGAAGAGCGTGTCGTTCGAGTAGTAGATCGTCTCCGAAACAGATGAAGCGAAGTTCGTATCGCCCAGCGTAAAATGGCTATCGCGAATCACCGCCTGTAGCCGCCGGACGAGCAGCGCCTCGAACGCCTCCGGCGTCAACTCGCCCGAGAAGGCGCGAATATCCGCTTCTACCTGCCCCAGCACCGGAAGAAACGCCGCGTCGCCGCCCATCTGCCCATATCCTGCGTAGCCGCAGCGCAGGTAGTCGAACAGAAAGGCCGCATCTGTAAGCGCCTCCGCCGCCGTAACCGTCCTTGGCGTCTGCGTATCCCTTACGAGGTCTGTATTTTGCGCCAGGATATCCGCGACGCGCAGGTCCGCTTCATTTGCGGCGTCCGGCGTCAAGCGCGCCTCCACGAGCGCAACCTTCGCTGCGTCGGCCGGCGTGATAAACGGCGTTCGCGCCGCCTCGATGCGCATTGCAAGCTCCGCGGGCAGCTGGGCCTGTGCGGTAGCGCCAGCCGGCCCTGCGAGGCACAGCGCGAGCAGCAGGCAGAGGCATGTCAGGGTTCTTTTCATCATCAAATCCTCCCATAATCTTTTTAGACATTTGTCTTTTATTATTCTACATCCGTCTAAAATCGATGTCAAGAAGATTTTATACATTTGTCTAAAATTATTTTCTTCCCATCCTGTGCAGACGATATGGTATAATGAATAAAATACAAAAGGAGGCTAGTGTGTGATCGTTAAGAAAAGCTGGCGGATCGGATCGTTGCTTCTACTGCTCAACCTTTTTATTATCCTAAATTCGCTTTTTTTGCTGCTTGGCCCGCATTACGCAACCGATACATGGATTGAGGAGATGGTCGGCCACGATCCACGCACCCCCCTTTCCAGCGGCAGGCCTGTCTGGGCCGTTGCACTTTACCTCCTCAAACGCATTGGGTTTCCCCCCATTGCGCATCGAACCTTTTTTACTTTTTTATTCATGGTGACAGCAGCCTCATGTGCAGTTCTATTAACGATGGCCTTTGTACACGATAGAAAACATTCGGCGCTACAAATGCTCCTGATTAACGGCTCATGCCTCTTGGGCGTCCATAACGTGTTTATACTTGAGTGGTATCTGTTTCCTGAAGCCATGGGTATGTACGCACTTTGCCTCGCGGGATCGGTGGGCGCCGCTATTTTCGCAGCCCATGCCCACCGCCCCTTGGAATGGCTCGCAGCATTTGCGCTACTCTTCATCGGGATCAACAGTTACCAAGCTGGTCTTGGCATCTTCGCATCCTGTGCCATTTTTCTGATCGCCGCGTACCCCAGCAGATGCTCACTTCTCCGTATTGCAGGCATTTTACTCCTCGCCGGCAGCGTGAGCGTGCTCAATCCACTACTCACAAATCTGTCTATCACGGTCGGCATGATCCCCCCTTCATCCCGCGGTATCGACTTAAGCGCCCTCTCCGGAAATATTACCTATGTCGCCAAACAAGTAAGTGAACTTTGGTCGAGTGGTTACCATCTGATGCCTGCGCCGCTCCTTATATTTACTTTGCTATTAGCCGTTGCGGCGCTCTTATATACATGCGTTCATAGCCGTGATTTAAGAAGCCGCGGCACGATTCTCATCGCACCGCTCATCGGGCTTTGCGCCGTATTCGCTCCACATCTTATCTCATCTGAGCATTGGATGAGCGCCCGCAGCATAGCCGGCGTATTTATACCTTGTGCCGGTGCATTTGCACTGCTATCCCTGTGCTTACAGATGAAATCTCTACAGCTGTTGTTAGGCTCCCTGATCTGCACGCTCGTTCTCACGCAGAGCGCTTGTATGCAACAGATCACGCTTGAGCACCTCAAACTAAACATGGCAGATATTCAATATGCCCGGCAAATCGGTACAGTCCTGCGGGAGCGCGAAACCCAGACGGGTATCTTGATCCGACGCATTGCAATGTGTGAAGATGCCGATCCCCAAGGGCACAGCATCATGGTTCGTCGTCGATGGATGAACGTCAACGAGTCCGCGTTCGGCCCCGACTGGTCAAAAATTGCCATATTAAATCAGGTTAATTGGGGAGACTGGGTTTTAACCGATATGCCGGAACATGTGATGGCTTCCTTTAGCGGCCGAAATTGGGATTATTTTAATCCAGACGAGCAGATCGTCGTAGAGAATGACACTGCATATATCGTCCTCTATTGACGCATGTATCGCCTGCATTCCATCTTCGTTTGACGCCTACGCGCCGGGCTTGTATAATAGATCTATCACGACGTGAAAAAGGGGATGCCAGATGCCGACAGTCAGCGTCATCATGCCGGTCTACAAGGTGGAGCGTTTCGTCGAGCGGGCGGTGCGGAGCGTCCTGCGCCAGACCTATTCCGACTTTGAGCTGCTTGCGGTGGACGACGGCTCGCCGGATCAAAGCGGCGTCCTCCTCGATCATTTGGCCCAGGAGGATTCGCGCATCACCGTCTACCATCAGCAAAACGCCGGCGCGCCCGTCGCCCGCAACCGGGCGATCGAGGCGGCGCGCGGCAAGTACCTATACTTCATGGATGCCGACGATTGGGCGGAGCCGACGATGCTGGCGGATATGGTCGCCTTTGCCGAAGAGAACGACCTTGAGCTGGTCGTATCTGCGTTTACCATCGACACCTACTACGATGAGACGCATTTCGTGCGCGATATACGCCGTCAGCCCGGAGAGGTCTTTGAGAGCCAGCGCGCCTTTAGAGAAAACGCCTACCGGCTCTTTGACTCAAACCTCCTTTACCCGCCGTGGAACAAGCTGTTCCGCGCAGAATACCTCCATGCGCGGCGCATCCGCTTTCCTGAGACCTTCTGGGATGATTTTCCCTTCGTGCTCGACGTCATCCGCGATGTGGAGCGCGTCGGCGTGCTCGAAGGCGCGTATTACCACTTCCTGCGAGCCCGCGCGGAGAGCGAAACGGCCCGTTATCGCGCGAATATGTACGAAAAGCGTGAGGAAGAGCATGGATGGATGCTGGATCTATACGCGCATTGGGGGGTGCGCGACGCGCAGAGCGAAGAGGTCGTTCAGCGACGGTATATCGACCGTGTCGTCGGATGCATCGAAAATGTGGCGTCCCCCGCCTGCCGCTTACCCTATCGCGAGCGCTGCGCACAGGTCCGCCGTATCCTCCAGAACCCCCGGATGAAACCGGCGTTCGCCGCGGCCCGACCGCGAAGCTTTTACATGAAGCTATTGCTCGTGCCCGTCCGGCTCGGCTGCGTGCGTCTGTGTCTGCTCGAGGGGCGGGTTATCGGATATGTGAAGCGCCGCAGCGTCAAGACGTTCGCCAAGCTGAAGGCAGGCAGGTGATGAAGATGAACATTAGCGTCGTCATGCCGGTCTACAACGCTGAGAAAACGCTGCGCGCCGCGGCTTTCAGCATCCTCGCCCAAACATACCGCGATTTAGAACTCATCCTCGTCGACGACGGCTCGCCGGATGGGAGCGGGGCGCTATGCGATGAAATCGCATCTGGCGATGGGCGCGTGCGCGTCGTCCATCTGCCACAAAACGGCGGCGCTTCCGCCGCGCGCAACGCCGGCCTTGCCTGCGCGCAGGGCGAATACCTGCTGTTCATGGATGCCGACGACACCTTAGAGCGCGATTTGCTCGAACGCGTAAGCGCCCTCCCCCCCGCGGACGTGACGGTCTGGGGGGTTATAGACGATTATTACGACGCCTCCGGCCGCCTGTACCAGAGCACGTCCCACTGCCCCGCGCAGGGCCGCTTCGCGGACCAGGCCGCCGTGCGGCGCCAGCTCGTCGAGCTGGAGGCGGATACGCTCTTCGGTTATTCGTGCAATAAAATGTACCGATTGCAGATGGTGCGGGAGAGCGGCGCCGTCTTCCAAAATCGCCTGGTCACGGAAGATATCTTTTTTAACCTGGACCAGTGCGCCAGCTGGCGGACGATGAATACGCTCTCCTATCCCGCGCTGCATTATTGCCACCGCGCCGAGGGCGGCAGCATCACATCGCGCTTTGTCCCCGACTTCTTCGCGCAGAATAGCGAGCGCGTAGCGCGCCTGCTCTCGCTTTACGAATCCTGGGAGATGGCCGACGACCGCGTGCTGGGCGTGCTGGGCGGCGTCTACAGCCGATACTTTTTCTCCGCAATGGAGCGCACGCTCGATCCGCGCGCAGGCCTGAGCAAAGGCGACCGCCGAAATTTTTACAGGCAAACGCTTGAATCTCCGTTGTGTGCACGCCTGCTGCCGCACGCCGCGCCGGCGGGACGAACCGCGCGCTGGTTGGCCTCGCTGCTGCGCACCGGCAATGCCTCCCTATGCCTGGGCGCCGCACGCATTATCCGGTTTTCGCGCGCGCACCTGCCCGCGCTTTTTACAAGGCTGCGGCAGAGCAGATGAGCGCCCCTGCGCCTCTTACCTCACAAAAAACCAAGGAGGAAATCGTCGTGAAAAAATATGGTCTGGCGTTTATGCTCCTCTTGTGTCTGCTCCTCGGCGCTCCCGCCTCGTCCGAGGAGGCCACGGAACAGGTCGTCCGCTTTGCGGACGACGGTTTTGAGATGACCCTGCCCGCGGACTGGGCGCCCCTCGATGTTCAGGAGGGGATTGCCTACGGAAACCCGGAGGGCACCGCCTCCATCGGCATTCTTTATATGGAAGACCAGGGTGACCGCTCCCTCGCAGATATTTCTGTCAGTCTCTCCTCGCTGGGCCATATCGATTGCTTTTCCGTCGGCAGCGTCGATTGGATCTACCTCAACGACGCCTCGGGCCCGTCCTATATTCTCGTCCACGACGGGCGTATCTACCGTTTTAGTCCCTGGGCCGGCGACGATACGCTGTCCCAGGTCTGTCTGGACGCGATTCTCTCCGTTCAGGCGATCGAGAGCCGACGCATTGAAATCCCGGATATGGCCATCTCTCTGACATTGCCGCAGGGCTGGATCTCGCAAGCCGCCGATGGGCAAACCGTGCTGGGCGGCCCGGATGGGACGATGTTGATCCTGCAAAGCATCCCGTCGGAAGCGCCGCTGACGTTTGACGCCGCCGTCGAACAGCTATCCGGTGTGTTTGGCGAGATGGATACATTTGAAAACGAAGGCGTCGCGTGGATCGTCGCGTCCGATCCGGACAGCGGTATGCCGTTATTCATCACGGTACATCCAAACGCCGTTTTGACGTTTCGCCCGGTCGTCGAACAGGACGCGGGGATGGAGGCTTGCCTCGACGTCATTCTATCGGTCCAAAGCATTTAGCAAGCTCTGTTGCGAAGGTAAAGCGCGTTTCAAGGGGGGTTGTCTAATGTTTTCCGCCCCCTTCTTGCAAAAAGGCGCTGAGGCCCTTATAATAGATAAGGTTTTGTACGGCGCACAGCGCGCCGCGATATACGTTTGGAGGAATCGATTATGAAACTTGGCGTCGTGGGGCTGCCCAACGTGGGCAAGAGCACGCTCTTTAATGCGATCACCAAAGCTGGCGCAGAGGCCGCCAACTACCCGTTTTGCACCATCGAACCCAACACCGGCGTCGTCGCCGTTCCAGACGGACGGCTCGATCATCTCGCCGCCATGTACGCCCCCAAGAAGGTGACGCCGGCGGTCATCGAGTTTGTAGACATCGCGGGGCTCGTAAAGGGAGCAAGCCGCGGCGAGGGCCTGGGCAACAAGTTCCTCTCGCATATCCGCGAGTGCGATGCGATCGTCCACGTCGTGCGCTGCTTTGAGGATGAAAACATCGTCCATGTCGACGGCAGCGTAAACCCCGCACGCGATATCGAGACGATCAACGTCGAGCTGATCGCCGCCGACCGCGAGACCGTGGCCAAGCGGCTGGAGCGCGCGCAAAAGATGGTCAAGTCCGGCGAGAAGCGTTACGCCGAGGAGGCGGAGCTGGGGAAGCGCCTGCTCAGCCATTTGGACGAGCTGCACCCCGCGCGCACGTGCGAGATGACCGACGCTCAGCGCGCCCTCGCGCGGGACTGGTTCCTGCTCACCACCAAGCCCGTCATCTACGCCGCCAATATCGCCGAGGACGATCTCGGGAAGGACGAGGACAGCCTGCCCGGCATCCCGCAGGTCAAGCAGATCGCCGCCGAAGAGGGCGCAAAGGTGCTGGTCATCTCCGCGCAGATCGAAGAGGAGATCGCCCAAATGGAGGGCGAAGAAAAGCAGGTCTTCCTCGACGAGTTGGGCATCGGCCAATCCGGGCTGGACCGGCTTGTCGCCGAGTGCTACGATCTGCTCGGGCTCGTCTCCTTCCTGACCGCAGGCGCGGATGAGTGCCGCGCATGGACCATCAAGCGCGGCACCAAGGCGCCGCAGGCCGCGGGCAAGATCCACACGGACTTTGAGCGCGGGTTTATCCGCGCGGAAATCGTCCCCTACGTCACGCTCATGGAGCTGGGCAGCATGAACGCCTGCAAAGAGAAGGGGCTCGTACGCTCCGAGGGCAAGGATTACGTCATGCAGGACGGGGATATTACGCTGTTTCGTTTCAACGTATGATGTGAGCGCACCCAAGAACCGCGCCGCGCAGGCGGGATCGACGATCCCGCCTG
>JAEYAR010000142.1 GCA_023404715.1 Bacillota bacterium
TCTTTCGCACGATTTTCTATCTGCCGACGATCGTGCCCGCCGTCGCCCTCTCGATGATCTGGATGTGGCTGCTGAACCCCGAGTTTGGCCTGATCAACGAGCTGTTGCGCGCGGTCGGGCTGCCGACCAGCCAGTGGATCTACGACAAACGCACGGTCATCCCGACGCTCGCGATGATGAGCGTATGGACGACGGGCGGCATCACCGTCGTATTCCTCGCAGGCCTGCAGGACATCCCCGCGCCCCTATATGAGGCGATGGCACTGGACGGCGGGGGCGCGCTCGCGAAGTTCAGGCATATTACCGTGCCCATGATGACGCCCACGATCTTTTTTAACCTGTGCACCACGCTGATCGGCGCGTTCCAGGTGTTTTCGGAGGCATACATCATGACGAACGGCGGCCCGGACAACGCAAGCCTGTTCTACGTCTTTTATTTGTATCGTGAGGCGTTTACGTTCGGGCGCATGGGCAGCGCATGCGCCATCGCCTGGGTGCTCTTCGTGCTCATTCTGCTCGTCACGGTCGTGATTTTCAAGACGTCGGACAAATGGGTCTTTTACGAGGGAGGAGAATGAGATGGTCATAAGGCATGCGCGGCGCGCGCCGCTCCTCGCGCCGAAAAATAGGTGGAAGCTCATCGTATATCCGCTGCTGATGCTGGGCGCGGCCTTTTCGCTGCTACCGCTGTATTGGCTTGTGCGCTCTTCGTTCATGTCTATGGGGCAGATCTTTCAGCTGCCGCCCATCTGGATCCCCAACCCCATCCGCTGGCAGAACTATCAAAAGGCGATGAGCGTCGTGCCCTTCGGGCGGTATTACCTCAACACGGCCTTCATCGTCGCCATGGTGGTGCTGGGCACGGTGCTCAGCAGCTCGGTGAGCGCTTACGCGTTTGCGCGCCTGCGATGGCGCGGGCGAAACGCGATGTTCGCCTTGCTGATCGCGAGCATGATGTTGCCCTTTGCGGTGACGATGATTCCGCTCTTTGTCGGCTGGAGCCGCCTGGGCTTTTCCAACACGTACGTGCCGCTCATCGTGCCTGCGTGGTTCGGCGGCGGGGCCTACAACATCTTTTTGCTGCGACAGTTTTACATGACGCTTCCGCGCGAGTTGGACGAATCGGCCTTTGTCGATGGCGCGAGCTATTTTACGATCTACACGCGCATTTTGCTGCCGCTGACCAAATCCGCGCTGATCGTGGTGGGCATGTTCTCGTTCATGGGCTGCTGGAACGACTTCCTGGGGCCGCTCATCTACTTGAGCAGCTCGAGCAAGTACACGGTGTCGCTCGGCCTGCGGATGTTTCAGGGCATGTACAACGCGGAATGGCACCTGATGATGGCCGCATCGACGATCGCACTGCTGCCGGTCATGCTTGTGTTTTTCTTCGGACAGCGCTATATTATTGAGGGAATTACGCTCACAGGCATGAAGGCATAACGAAGGGGGAGGACGGATGGAAATCACATATGAAGCTCTACTCAGGCGCCTCATAGACATGCGCGCGCTGGCCTGCCCGGCGCCCGAGGGAGAGACGAGCGGGTGCTGCTCGAGCTACGACAGGCGCTCTTACTACGACGCGGCGGCGGAACGCTATGTGGACTGGGACGCGAACGACGACGGACGTGGCGCCTTGCGCACGCTGGAGGACGGGACGCTCGTCGCGGCGGAGCTTAAGGGGCCGGGCGTCGTTTGGCGAAGCTGGTCCGCGATGCCGGGCGAGGGGGCGATCCGCGTCTACGTCGACGGCGAATGTGTCATCGACCGGCCGTTCCTGGCGTACTTTACGGGATTCGGGCAGGACTTTGCTCCGCAAAACCTGCCCTCACTGTGCCCGCATATCTCGAGGGGATACAACAGCTTCCTGCCGATCCCCTTTAACCGGTCGCTGCGCATCGAGCTGGCGCCCGGCTGGGGGGCTTACTATCACTTTACGTACACGCGCTTCGCGAAGGGCACGCAGCTGCCGCGCTATGACGAGGCGTTTACGAGGGCGGGCCGTGTGCTGCTCGCCAAGCTCGACCGCACGCTCTACCGGCGCGGCGAGAGGCTGCCGGACGCCGAGGGACGGCGCATATCCCTAAAGGCCGGCGAGGAGGCATGCGTGCTGGAGCAAAGCGGAGCCGGCGCGCTCTCGCGCATGGCTTTCCGGCTCAACAAAGAGGCGATGGCCGCCTCGCGCGAGCTGCTGCTGCGCATCTATTGGGACGGCGAGGCAGAGCCCTCGGTGTGCGCGCCGCTGTGCGACTTCTTCGCCTGCACGCCGCTGGCGGGTTCATTTCGCACCTGGGTGTGCGGCAAGACGGGCGATACCCTGTATGCGAACTGGTACATGCCCTTTGCGCGCGGCGCGCGCGTGACGCTCACAAACCGTGCGGACGTATCGCTGGACGTATGGGCGGCCTTCGACGTGCAGGAATGCCCGCAAGCGCAAGAGCTTTGGCGCTTTTGCGCCCGCCATCATCCGGACGAAGCGGATGTGCTGAGCGATCCCGCGTTTGGGCCGGGCGGCGAGCGTTTCCCAGATTGGCCGGTGCTGCGCGTATCAGGGCGCGCGGGGCGCTTTTGCGGTATGCATCTGGCGGTGACCGATACGTTTCTTTATCCGGATGGGCTGCGCGCGGAGCATTGGTGGTTTGGGTTCGGCGGCGAGAGCCGCCTGGATTGGTGGTGGGGAGAGGGCGATGAAAAATTTTTTGTAGACGGCGAGAAGTTTCCCTCGACGTTCGGCACCGGCAGCGAGGACTATATCGGCTACGCCTGGGCGGCGGAGCCGCCCTTCGCGCTCTTCGATTCGCCTTTTGCCGCGATGAGCGACATGCCGCTGGACGGCAACGGCGAGACGTCGGTCTGCCGCTTCCACGTCTGCGACAGCGTGCCGTTTGCGCGCTCGTTTGAGGCCTACATCGAGAAATATAAGCAAAATGCATGGGGCGCGGGAGGGACTTGCCTTTATAAAGCGACGCCTTATTGGTATGAGGACCGGTCTGTAAAGGGGGGACGACATGCCGAACTTTGATCGGCCGCAGTTGCACTTTACGCCGCGGCGGGGATGGATCAACGATCCGAACGGGCTCGTCTTCGACGGCGGGCGATATCATCTATTCGCCCAACATAATCCGGACGACGTCGTATGGGGGCCGATGCATTGGCTGCATGCGGCCAGCACGGACCTCGTCGATTGGCGGGAGGAAGGGATCGCCCTCTATCCGGACGCGCTGGGCACGATGTTCTCGGGCAGCGCGGCGATGCTGCCAGGCGGGCGCATGGCGCTGATGTATACCGCCCACGGGCCGTGCGAACAGCAATGCGTCGCCTTTTCAAAAGACGGCGCGCACTTTGAAAAATTCGCGGGCAACCCGGTGATTCCCAACCCGGGCATTCCGGACTTTCGCGACCCCAAGCTCTTTTGGAACGCTCGCTACGACTGCTGGAGTGCGGCGGTCGCGGCGGGGGACCGGGTGGCGTTCTACCGCTCCGAGGACCTGATCCGCTGGCGGAAGACGGGCGAATTCGGGCCGGGCTCAAACCGCTTCGGCGACCTGTTCGAGTGCCCGGACGTATTCCCGCTGACCGCACCGGACGGAAGCGAAATGTGGGTACTGACGGCGAGCATGATCTTTAAGGGGGGAGAGAAAGGAGGCCGGATGCAGTACTTCCTGGGCGCGTTCGATGGAGATGCGTTCGTGCAGACCGCGCCGTCGCATTCTCCCCTTCGGCTGGACGAGGGCTATGACTGCTACGCGGGCGTGACCTACAGCGGGACGCAGGAACGCCTTTTCATGTCTTGGATGACGTCCGGCTCCTGTCCGCTGCCGACCCCGGGATACTGCGGCGGCATGACGCTGGCCAGGCGGCTGCATTTGGTCATGACGCCGCAGGGAATCCGGCTGGCGCACAAATGCGTGCTGCCGCCGATCGGCGCTCAGGCGAGCGTAGCCTCGTTGCCGAAGAAAGCGTTTGTGATCCGGGCGCAGGCGCGGGGTGCGTTTGAGCTCATGCTTTGGGGCGCTGCGGCCGGGGAGAGCCTGCGCGTCGGCCTGGACGCTCAAAACCGCCTGTATACGGAGCGCTCGACCAGCGCGTCTTTTGCAGCGGACAGCGCTTACAACGACGACGCACGCCGCATCACCCGCACGCGCCGCCTGTTGGAAGGCCCGCTCGAGATCCAAATCGTCTGCGACGCCTGGTGCGTGGAGATCTTTGCGGACGGCGGTTTGTACGCGCACGGCCTGCTCGCCTTTGCGCTGGGCGGCTTTCAGCGCCTGACCTGCGAGGGCGAGGCGGCGTTGGCGGTCTATAGCTTCGAATAAAAAAACCCCGGAGGGGTTCGCAGACTGTCGACAAACCTATCGAAGTCAGACAAACCAAAAGCCGTCTGCAAGACTGTAATCGTATCCGCCGGCTTTGCCGGCGGGGCGGGGATTTTTCCGCAGCAAAATGGCATTTTGCGGAGGTAAAAGTCTCCCGTAAACTCGACAAAGTGGCAGACGCCACTTTGTCGACACGCAGAGAACCCCGGAGGGGTTCGGGGAGGCCGCCCGCAAAATCCGTAGATTTTGAAGCTGAATCCTCGTTCCCCTTTGTTGAAGAAAGAAGTTTTTCGACAAGCGGCGTCAGCTGCCCGTGCTCTTGTAGTGGCGCACGCCGAAGCGCCAGACGAGCAGCGAGGCGGTCAGGAAGGCGAGGCCCGCGGGCAGCGCGAGCAAGCCCAGCGCGGGCGCGTCGCCCCAGCCGCAGACGCTGGCCGCGGGGTAGTAGCTGATGAGCAGCATAGGCATAACGAACGTGAACATGCCCTTGAGCGCGCTGGGCAGGTAGGGCATGGGCACGCGCGTGACCTGATAGCTCGCGTTGGTAAAGATGTAGATCCAGTCCAGCGCCTTGACAGTGAAAAACGCGATGCCCGAGCTCATGATGAAGACGCCGCTGTACATCGCCGTGCCCCCCGCGAGCGCGAGCAGGAGCGTCGAGAGGCTTGCTACGTTTAGCGGCACGCCCAGGCGGTCGAGCGCCCAACGGATGATCAAGAGCCCGCTCGCCACGCGCACCAAGCGGTGCAGGTGAAAAAACGAGGCGGCCACCTGCACCGAGAGAGAAAGCGGGCGCAGCAGCAGCCGGTCGAACGAGCCGGTGCGCAGCATCTTCCAGGGGAAGTAGTCGAACCCCCGGCAAAAGCTTTCCGCCAGGCCGAAGGACGTCAGGGCCAGCGCATAGACCAGCAGGATGCGTGGCAGCGACCACTCCCCGATGGCGCCGAAGCGCGCGAAGAGCAGCAGCGTGCTGATACAATCGGAAAAGACGACGAGCAACACCTGCAGCACCATCATCCACCAGCCCTTGTACTCCAGGCCGGAGAGCAGATGCATGCGGATGAACCGCCAGTATACCTTCCATGCTCTTCGCATATTCAACCTCCCTGTACCACGATGTGTCGAAGCTGACGTTGCAAGAGGCCGCGCCCCAAGAGGATGAACGCGGCCGTCCACCCAAGCTGCAGAGCCAGGCCTGCGAGCGCCTGCGATGGGGGCAGGGATCCGACGTATAGGCGCAGCGGAATGTCCAAATACCCGGCGAAGGGCTGCGCCAGCAAGAACCGCTGCAGGGCGTCTGGCCACAGCTGCAGCGGCAAATAGCTGCCGGAGAGGATCCCGCCCAGGAGCATCAGCATGTAGGTCGGCCCCTCGCCCCATGTGATCCCGATGCGCAGCGCGGCGATCAGCATGCCGTAGGAGGTGCACAGCAGGAAGGCGGCCAGCTGCGAGATCAGGAAGAGCAGGAAGCCCGCCGCGCTGGCGGGCGGCTGCAAACGGTAGGGCGCGGGCATCAGCAGCGCGCATAGGAGGATCAGCCCGCCGCGCACGCAAAAGCTGCCCAACCGACCGGCGGCAGTCTTGGCGAACCAGTGGGCGTATACGTCCAGCGGGCGGCATAGCTCCAGCCCCACGTCGCCGGAAATGATCTTGTCGTGGATCTCGCCGTCGATGCTCATGGGCTGCAGAGGAAAGAAGACCTGCCCGAGCCAGGCGTAAGAGACGGCCTGCGGCAGGGAGAGCCCGCTCGACAACGCGGCGCGGTTGTCGCCGTAGGTGTAAAAGACTGTGTATACGAGGATTTCGAGGAAGGCCCAGAAGATGCTGATGCTCGCGCCCGAGAGCGCGGCGAGCCGGTATTGCAGCGCCTCCGCTACGCGCAGGCGAAAGAGCGAGAGGCAGGGCTTCAGCGTTCGTTTGACGAAATGCATGTCCTCCCCTCCTAAAGCGCCATCTCGCGGTACATGCCCGCGATGACCTCGTCGATGTCCTCGCCCTCGTACGAGCTGTAGCGCGCCTTGAGTGCCGACAGGGGGCCGTCTGAGAGCAGACGCCCGTGGCCGATGACCATGACGCGGCTGCACAGCGCTTCGATGTCGTCCATGTCGTGCGTGGTGAGCAGCATGGTGACGCCGCTTCGTGCGTTTTCCTCGCGCAGGAATGCGCGCAGCGCGAGCTTGGAGACGGCGTCGAGCCCGATGGTCGGCTCGTCCAGAAAAAGGATCTTCGGGCTGTGTAGCAGCGCGGCCGCCAGCTCACAGCGCATGCGCTGGCCGAGGGAGAGCTGGCGTGCGGGCGTTCTGAGCAGGCCGCCGATATCCAGCCTGTCCGTCAGCTCGCGCAAGCGCCGCGCATAATCGGCGGCGGGCACGTCGTAGATGTCGCGCAGCAGATCGAAGGAATCCTGCACGGGCACGTCCCACCAAAGCTGGCTGCGCTGGCCGAACACCACCCCGATCTGCTCCACATGGGCGACGCGCTCCTTCCAGGGGACGCGTCCGCAGATGCGGCATTCGCCGTCGTCCGGGGTGAGGATACCGCCCATGACCTTGACGGTGGTGGATTTGCCCGCGCCGTTGGGGCCGATGTACCCGACCAGTTCGCCCTCTTCGATCTCAAAGCCGATGTCCGACAGCGCGTCGACCTGCCGCCGCTCGCGATAAAACGCCCCCTTGATCAGGCCCCATTTGCCGGCGGGGCGTTCGTAGACCGTGAAGCGCTTGCAGATGCCCGTAAGCTCGATCTGCGCCATGTAAGTTCCTTCCCCTTTCTAAAATGTCATACAGGGCAGTATAACGGCTTTGCGCGCGTTTTTCCAAGCCTCAACGGGCGCTTTGACTTCCTCGGGGGATAGCGCGGGCGGACGACGCTGTCTTTTTCACGCGATTTCGCAAAAATACTTGACAACTTGACGTTTGACGCTTATTATATAGATATGATCTCCGCGAGGGACATGGGCTTTGTTTCATGTTACCTTTCGCGGGGTTTTGTGTTTTAAAAAGTTCAAATGAAGCGGGAGGCGGCGCTGGCCGTCTTCTTTTGTTTGTCTGCCTTTTACCAAAGTGAACAACAAGGAACAAAAAAGCGCAAGCTGAAACGATGCAATCGGGCGAAGCTTTTTGTACAATAGGACCATCAAGAGGCGGTAAACGCCCGGGAGGGATTACATGGTTCAAAACAGTTCCGGGACGGAGCGGGCGATCAAGCGCCGCGCATCCATGAATAGCTCCCGCCGGACCAAGACGCTTTGGCTGCTGACGATGGTGTCGCCGGCAGCGATTTGGCTGCTGCTCATCCGCTACCTGCCCATGTTCGGCATCGTGATGGCTTTTCTGGATTATCGCCTGCCGACCAAGAAGATGCCCTTTCCGATGAACCTGCTGCACAGCGATTGGGTCGGGCTGGATAACTTTCAATTTCTCTTTACAAACGACTCGATGACGATGATCCGCAATACGCTGGGCTATAACCTCCTGTGGATCGTGCTGGGCTTGGTGATCTCGGTCGCGCTGGCCATCATGATGAGCGAGCTGACCCGTAAGTTCCTGGCAAAGACGTATCAGACGATGATGTTCTTTCCGTACTTCCTCAGTTGGGTCGTCGCCGCTTACTTCCTCTTCGCGTTTCTCGATCCCACCAACGGCATGATCGTGCGCGCGCAAAAGCTCGCGGGCGGCCAGGTGATCGACTGGTACAACGAGCCCAAATACTGGCCGTTTATCCTGACGCTGTGTAACGTATGGAAGAACACCGGGTACTCCACGGTGCTCTATTTGTCGGCCATCACCGGCATTGACCATTCCCAATACGAGGCCGCCGCGGTAGACGGCGCGACCAAATGGCAGCAGATGATACACGTGACGCTGCCGCACCTAAAGCCCATGATCATCATCCTCTTGATCATGAACGTCGGCAAGATCTTTAACGCGGACTTTGGCCTGTTCTGGTCGGTCCCGATGAACTCGGCGCCGCTGTTCCCGGTCACGCAGGTCATCGACACCTACGTGTATCGCGCCTATAAGTTTACAGGCGACGTCGGCATGTCGACAGCGGCGGGTTTCCTGCAGAACCTGGTCGGCTTTGTATGCATCATGGCCGCGAACACCGTCGTGCGTAAGATCGATTCGGACAGCAGTCTGTTTTAAGGAGGGGGAGAATTATGACGGGCGTTCAGAAAAAAACTCCCCGCGCTTTCAGGCTCAATTCCGTAAGCGCGCCGATGGAGGCGATCTTCCATCTGGTGCTGGGCCTGTTCTCGCTGCTTTGTATCATCCCGTTCGTGTTCGTCGTAATCATCGCGCTGAGCTCTGAGGACAGCATCAAGCATATCGGCTATTCCTTCATGCCGGAGACTTGGTCGCTTGCAGCGTTTCAGCAGGTGGTGGGGTTGGGCGACGTGCTTTGGAAGAGCTACTTCAACAGCTTCGTCGTCACGATCGTCGGCACGGTGGTCAGCGTCGCCTTCTGCGTGTTATACGCTTACCCGCTGTTTCGCAAGGACTTTAAGTACCGCAGTTTTTTCAGCTTCTTCAGCTTCTTTACGATGATCTTCGGCGGCGGCCTCATCCCCACGTACATCGTGTGTAAAAATCTGCTCGGCATGGGCAACAATTACGCCGCGCTGATCGTACCGATGCTGGTCAACCCCTTCAATATCATCATCATGCGCACCTTCTTCCAGACCTCGGTTCCCTTTGACCTCATCGAGGCGGCGACGATCGACGGTAGCGGCGAATACTCCACCCTGGCCCGCATCATCCTGCCGATCGTAAAGCCCGGCATCGCCACCGTCGCGCTGCTGACGGCGCTGGCCTATTGGAACGAATGGTTCCTCTGCCTGCTGTACGTGACCGACCGCAGTCTGTATCCTCTGCAATACCTGCTCATGGAGATGCAGCGC
>JAEYAR010000146.1 GCA_023404715.1 Bacillota bacterium
GAGCCAGACCATCGCTTCGTGGGACGAGGAGGCGGACATCGTGATCGTCGGCTTCGGCCTTTCGGGCGCGGCGGCGGCGATCGAAGCCTTTGAAATCGATCCGGAGACGAAGCTGGCGATCTTTGAAAAGGCGCCGGTGGAAGGCGCGGGCGGTGGATCCATCGCTTCCGGACAGTGCGTGCTCTTCGTCGACGAGAACGATTTAGGGACGTTCCGCACCTATATGCGCAATCTGAACGATCCGCAGGTGCTGCCGGAAGAGTGGTTCAACTGGTTGACGCATGAGATGGCGACAGACCTGCCTTGGATTCAAGCGGTTCTGGAAAGCGCGAACTACGAGGTCGGCTATTCGGGCGGCGGCGCGCTGCGCTGGGGCTCGCTGGTCATCGAGTTTGAGGACATCGAGGGCTCGAACTTCATCGGCGCTACCGGCCACTTCCGTTCCAAGGATCTGGGAAAAGCGTTTGAGAACGGCGGCTGCTGGAACGGCTTTGCCAAGGCGGTGGAGGCGCGCGGCATCCCGGTGCGCTATGAGACGCCGGTCGTCGCGCTCGTGCAGGATCCGGTAAGCACGAAGGTAGAGGGCGTCATCGCGAAGACGGCAGACGGCAAAGAGATCGCCGTGAAGGCGAACAAGGGCGTCGTCCTCTGCTGTGGCGGCTATGAAAACAACATGCAGATGCTGGCCGACTTCAACGGCGGCGATCAGTACATGAGCGCAGGCTCCCCCTATAACACGGGCGATGGCATCAAGATGCTCGCCTCCGTCGGGGCGCAGCTGTGGCATATGGACAATCACACCATGTCCTGTGGCTACTTCAACGGCATCAAGGTACCGGATTATGAGACCACGTTCATCCGCCAGTTCTATCCGCAGAATGGTAGCTGGATCGAGGTCGGCGCGGACAGCACGCGTTTTTACAACGAATCCAAGACATATCAGCGTCAGCATATGAAGTATAAGGAAAACGGCCAATACGTGGATGTGCCGATCTACAAGAGTCTGCCTGTGGACTTTATCTTCGACGAGGATATGCGCTTGGCGGGCCCGATCGTTAACGACTGGATTGGCTGGCCTGTGACCAACGAGGCATATCCCTGGTCGCAGGACAACGCCGTGGAGCTGGAAAAGGGATGGATCATCAAGGCGGATACGGTCGAGGAGCTGGCTGAAAAACTGGGGCGCGACCCGCAGACACTGAAGGCCACCATCGAGCGCTACAACGAGATGTGCGAGAAGGGCGTGGACGAGGATTTTGGCCGCGACATCGCCACCATGGAAAAGATCGATACCGCGCCCTACTACGCGGTGGCGCTGTACCCGACGCTGCCGGCCACATCGGGCGGCGCGAAGCGCGACCCGCAGGGCCACGTGCTCAACTGGGACGACGAGCCCATCCCCGGCTTGTACGAGGCGGGCGAGCTGGGCAGCTACGTCTGCAACCTGTATCAGAACGGCACCTACCTGCATGAGGCCATCATATCTGGCCGCGCTGCGGTGGATACCATACTGGGCAGCCGTGCGCAATTAACCCCGAAGGAGGCGGTGGCGCGCGTCGCGGCGCCCTGGGAAGGGAAGGCCGACGGCACGTACAGCAAGGTCGTCACCGGCTTGCACGGCGATTATGAGGTCATCTTTACGCTGAAGGATGGCAAGCTGGACGCCATCGAGATCGGCGAGGGCCGCGAGAACATGTTCATGACCGACGAGCAGCTAGCGCAGTTCGCGGGCGCGTTTGTCCAGACGCAGAGCATGGAGGTAGATACGGTCTCCGGCGCGACCATCGACAGCCAGGCCATCGTATCCGCGCTCATGACCGCGTTCGGTAAGGGCGACAAGTAATAATAGAAGAATAAGCGCCCGCCGCGGAATATTCCGCGGCGGGCGCGACGTTACATGTACGGTTTTACTCGGTGAATCCGGGCAGCCCCTCGATCGCGTAGGCGCGCACGGGGCAGGAATCGAGGCCCTTGATGGGCAAGGGGGCATAGGAGAAGAAGAAGACTTCGCTCTTTAGCTCTTCAAGGTTCTTGAGCACCTCGAGGAACACGCAGTCGACCTCCATCAGCACGTCGTGAAAGGCGCATACGTCCTCAAAGCAATTCTCGATCGAGACGCCGTCGCCGAAGCCCACGCATTTGACGCCCATCTTCTTGAACCACTCCGCGCTCTCGCGGTTGATGAAGAGGCGCTTGTCCTCCGACGAGTTGGTGCCCGGCGTGAACGGGGGATAGGGATGGTTCGAATCGAGGATGACGATATCGCCCGCATGCACGCGGCCACGGCTGATGCGATCCAGATCGGCGGCGCCGATGTGCGCGTTGGGCGCCAGGTCTTCGAACTTCAGGTACACACAGCGGCCCATGAAGGCCGTCAGCGGAAGCTGCTCGACGTCGTGCCAGTCGTCGCTGTGGTGGTAGGGGCATTCCACATGCGTGCCCAGGTGACTGGTAAGGTCCATGATGGTGTGAAAGTCCGGAATCGGGCCGCCCGTATTAAAACGATACATGTGGCAGCGGCGCGATTCGGTCTTTGGATCGAGCGTCTTGGTCAAATCGACCACGCGCAGGGAGCCCAGCTGATATACGCTCATGTCAATCCACTCCTGACGTTTTCATTGGGAAAAGGCCGCCTTTAGTATAAGCTTCCAATACGGACGCTGTCAAGAAAAAGAGGGCGGCGCTATCAGGACGCGGCGGCGGTTGCCGCGCAAGCCCCTGAAGCGCCGCCCCCGCATCGGGCTGCTTATTGAGCTGCCATTTTTTGCACGCTGTCCCAGCCCTTGATAATCGCCTTTTGCATGCTGACGGCCCAGTCGCCGATGCCTTCGGCGGTGTCCATCGAGAGCGGGAAGTGCACGCAGATATGGCCGTTGAAGTTGTTCTGCGTGTTGTGCTGCGTTCCATGGGCGACCGTGTACGTCGCGGCGATGTAGGTGTTGCCGTCGGGGAACGTCACCCACACGGGCTTGATCGTCCACTTGCTCAGGCCCAGGAACGCCTTGTACATGTTGTTCGTGTCGTCGGCCGTTACGGGCTCGGTATCGCAATGCTTGTCCTTGGACATAACGGAAAGGTTCCAGCTATATCCGGTGGCGGGATCGTAGACCGTCATGATCGTGCCGTTCGGGTATTTGCCGCGCATCGTATACCAGTTCACGTGCTGCACGCGCGACGCCATCGACGCGTTGGGCGACGTGGTGGTGGAGCCGGAGGACGAGCCGCCGGAATTGTTAGAGCCGGACGAGGCGGATCCGTTGAGCGCGGCCAGCGTCTTGGAGCCGGCGATGCCGTCGGCGCTCAAGCCGTTTTTGCGTTGGAAGGTCATGACCGCCTGGGCGGTGAGGTTGCCGAAGTTGCCGGTCAGGCTGCCGCTGTAGTACCCCAGATCCTTGAGCTTCTTCTGCAGCGCGAGCACGTCGTCCCCTTTGCTGCCCTCCTTGAGCAGCGAAGAGGTGGTCACAGTCGTAGAATTGGAAGATCCGGCCGAGCTGGAGGAGCCGGAGGAGGCGCCGTTTAGCAGCGCGAGCGTCTTTTTTCCCGCGATGCCGTCGGCGCTCAGGCCGTTCTTACGCTGAAAATCCATGACCGCCTGGGCGGTGAGATTGCCGAAGTTGCCGGTGACGCTGCCTTTGTAATAGCCCAGATCCTTGAGCTTGTTTTGCAGCGCGCGTACGTCGTCCCCTTTGCTGCCCTCCTTGAGCAGGCCCGAAGAGCTGCTGGAGGAAGAGGACGATGACGAGGACGAGGAGGATGACGCGGACGTAGTTTTGCCCTCAAAGAGCAATTCCTGCGTGGACTGCCCGGCGATACCGTCTGCATTGAGATTGTTGGCCTTTTGAAAGGCGATGACGGCGTTCTCTGTAAGCTCGCCGTAATGCCCGGAAATCCGGCCCGTGTAATACCCCAAATCCAAAAGGCGCTGCTGCAGATCCGATACGTCGCTATGCTCGCTGCCCAGCTTTAGGTTTCTATACTCCTTGGCCAGCGCCCCGCAAGGCGCCAGCAGCATGGCTGCGCACACACCCAGCGCACAGGTACGGCGCGCCCAAAAAAGCACGTCATGCTTCATCCAATACCTCTCCTTTCGCCCCGACCCTTTCGGCGCCGGGATGCGCGGCGGGGAATGTAAATGCCCGCGCCGCCGGCCGCCTTTGTTGGCGGCCGTTCATGCATAACTCTGTGACTATTTTATGACATGCCAAGCCGAATGTCAATGAAGAATTTAACATAATCGAAATATTTTTGCAATATATCCGAAATGTGTCGGACATCTCGTCCTATTCTCGCAAATGCCGCGGTTAAATATTGAAAAAGAGGTTGACAAAGCGCAAAGGATCGGATATAATATTTCCCGTTGGTAAACAGTGTGACTGGTAAGCGCGCCATTAGCTCAGTTGGTAGAGCACCTGACTCTTAATCAGGGTGTCCCGGGTTCGAGCCCCTGATGGCGCACCAAAGCAAAATAATCCGAACCTTTTCCAGTTTGGAGTCGGTTCGGATTATTTTTTTATGCGCTTCAACTTCCGATCTTCAACGCGTTCGTCAACCCGCCCAGGATTTCCAGGGGCGCATATTTAGACATTTCAAAGTTGTAGGTGCCTGTATAGCCGAGGGCGATCAGGTCCTCAAGGATTTCACGCCAGTTCAGGCTGCCGGTGCCGGGCACCCAATGGCACTCGTTTTGACCGTTCAGGTAATCCGACAGATGGGTATTGATAATGAAGCGGCCGCAGCGACGCATAAACTGCTGGGGCGTTTCGTGGAACATATGCGTCGTGTCCATACAGATTCCGCAGAGCGTACCGCCCTGCGTCAGCCGCGCCATCTCCTGCGAGGTACGGCCCAGACAGGTACGGGGCAGGTTTTCAAGCGCAATGTGCTTGCCGGCCTGCGCGGCTACCGGGCCCAGCTCCATCAGGCTCTCTTGACAAGCCGCGATGTGCGCTTCACGTTCATCCTCGCCGATGGGCTCAAAGCTGGGGTGCAGCACGACGTTGACGCCCTCGTAGGGCTCCAGCATGCGGATAACCGCCGCGGCGGCCTGTACGGCGGCAGTGCGGAGAGGCGCGTCCGGGGAGGAAATGTCCCAAAAGGCACCGAAGGGTAGATGATAGGCGGCGATCTTCAACCCTGCGCTGCGCACGAAGGGATAGAAGCTCTCCAAGTAAGGCTTGAATAGGGTAAGATCTACCTTTTCATGATAATGCACCGGCAGGTCGCATTCCGCCGCCTCAAACCCCGCGTTCGCGAAGGCCTCCGCGTTTTGATAGGTGTTCGGATCCAGGCTGATGCTCAGCGGAAGCTCATGGTTTAACAAATGCAAATCGATTCCTCCTTATGCCTTCTTTCATTGCGGTTATTCAAAGAGTAGTTCGCGCGCACAATCGCGGAAACCGCCGCCGGTGATATACTGCATGATGCCGCTTGGCAGCCGCGTTTCAAAGTCGTGGTGGAGATGCCCTGCCAGCACGGCCCGGATGAGCGGTTGCCGGTAGACGGAATCGATGAACTGAAGCGTGTCCGGCGTGGCCTGCTGCTGGATGCGGCGATCCGGCGGATAGGCCCCCATCCGCTCCTCAGGCACGCCGACGAGGTAGGCGCAGGGCTGGCGTAGCTCGCCCATGACGTAATCGTACAGCTCCGGCGTGTAAAGCGGGGTGTGCATCATCAGCACGATAGGTAGGCCGCGGGCGATTTCGGCCTGGAGCAGCGCCAGCTGGCGAGACGTAAAGCCATAATAGACGTTGTCTACCGCCACGAAGTTCACGCCGCCCATCACGCGGCTGGCAAAGCGCAGATCGTTACCGCAAAAAGACTGCACCCGATCGAAGCTCTGCATTTTGTAGGCCTCGTCTTCAAAAGCTTCGCCTACATACAGGCTGTATTCATGGTTGCCGGCGGCCATGAAACAATCGCGCTTTGATAGCATGTCAAGCATGTATTCAAGGTTTGGCTGCGATACGAAGTCGCAAAAGTCGCCGGTGTACAAAATGGGCAGGCGATGGCCGTCGGCATAGGCGAGCTGCTCGGTTAACAGGCGCTCGGCGCGGCCCGGGATGCCGCCGTCAAAATGAGCGCCGCGTCTTTGGGCTAACGTCACCTTGCGCTTGCCGTCGCGCGCATCCGCCCGGCAAATGTGCGAATCGCTCAGGTGCAGCGCGCGGAAAGGCTGCTTCAAGCCGATTGCCAGGGTGGTTTGCAGGCAGCGCATCGAGATCACATCCCTCAAAATAGATTGGATAGGGAGGGAAAGGGGCCTGCCGTCCAGGCGGTCAGGCCCCGGTGAGTACGGGCATGCTACTTGAGCGCATCCAACGCGTTTTGATAGATCGTTACGATCTCCGACAGGCCCATGGATTCGAGCTTGGAGAGGAAGGGGGCGTATTCGGCGTCGATGTCGCCCTCGCCTGTGCACCAGGCGACCTCCTGCTCGATCATCGCGTTCTTGATAGGCGTCCACAGCACGGATACGCGCTCGTTGGCCTCCTCGGACAGCACCACGGAGGGATAAAACTCCCGCGCCGCATAGGGTGCGTAGATGGAGGCGAGCTGGCACTTGACCTCGTCGCTCTTGGCGCCCACATGGCCGTCGGGATACAGCGTGCTAAAACGGGCGACGATATCGTCGGTGATCAGGGCGGGCAGCTGGCGGGTGGTGGTCTGCAGCAGCCATTCGTCGCCGTTTACGTTCTCAGGCGGGGCGATACGGGTCCAGGTGCCGTCCTCGTTCTTGCGGTTGTGCGTGCCAAACTGGCCCCAGATCTCCTCAATGCCCGTATCGGCGACGAACAAAGCGTCGGCCCAGCGGCAGATCAGCTCGGGATTCTCCACGGTGGAGGCGATGCACAGGCGGTTCGTGTTGATGCCCGCGGGCTCGTTGCTCCACAGACAATCGCCGGCGGGGCCGGTTAGCGGCGCCATCGGGACGTAGGTCCGCTCGTCGGTCGTCTTCACGCCGACCTTTTCGTTGCCCACCACCGAGCCGCCGGCCCAGTCGATGAACACGCCGTACTGGTCGACCGACTCCAAGCCCTTGGCGTAATAGCGCTTCGCATCCTGGGTAAAGGCCTCGGGATCGATGAGCCCCTCGGTCCAAAGGGAGCGGATGTATTTGACCGCGTCGATGTAGCGTTCGTCCTGGATGGCGTAGAAGCACTTGCCGTCCTTGACGTTCATCTGATAGCCCATGCCGATGAGGCCGAAGGGGCCGTACAGCAGGGAACCGGGGATTTCGGACCAACCGTTATAGACGAAGGATAGCGGAATCTCGTCGGCCTCGCCGTTGCCGTTGGGATCGCCGGTTTTGAAGGCGCGCAGTACCTCCATGAACGCCTCGGTGGTGGTGGGCGTCTCCAGGTTCAGCTTCGCCAACCACTCGCGGTTGATGAATACGCTGGTCCTGGCGTACACGCCGTCGCCGGGCCATACGGACCACATGTTCACCTGAGGGATGCCGTAGATCTTGCCGTCGGGCATGGTGACGGCAGCCTTCACATCCGGCATGGTCTCCAGGATGGAGGCGAAATTGGGCATGTACTCCAGATAGTCGGAGACGGGCAGCAGCGCCCCGGCCATGCCGTAGGTGAGCACCTCGTTATTGCCCAGCATGTTGACGAATAGATCGGGCAGATCGCCGGAGGCGAAGGTGGTCGCGATGCGCTCGGCCCTGGACGTATCTGGGACGACCGTCCAATGGATGTCCACGCCGGTCTTCTCTTCGCGCTCGGCATAGACGGGCTTTTCGTTGGGGTCGCCGGTATCGAGCGCGTGGGGCACGATCATGGCCTCATAGGTAACCGGGGTGTCGGTCAGGGGCATTTGGGGCTCCACGATGACGGGCTCGGCGGCAAACGCCGCCCCGGTCATGGACAGAGCCAGAAGAGACGCAAGGATCATACAGAACAGTTTCTTCATGGGGAGACCTCCTTTAATGCATCAGCCCTTAATCGAGCCGATCATGACGCCTTTGACGAAGTATTTTTCCACAAACGGGAAGACGATCAGCAGCGGCAGCGTGCCGGCGATGACCACGATGTACTTCACCGATTCAGAGATGCGCAGCAGCTCCACGACCGCGGTTGCGTTTTCCATGTTTTGGCCGGATTGTGCGCTTTGCAGCGCCACCTCGGCCTTGAGGAGGATGTCGCGCAGCACCAGTTGCAGGGGATACATTTCGGGTTTGGTGATGTAGAGCATGGCGTTCCAGTAGGACAGCCAATGCCCCACCGCGTAAAACAGGCCGATGACCGCGATGATGGTGCTGGCGTTGGGGAGCACGACGCTGACGAAAAAGCGTACGTTGTTGCAACCGTCGATCTGCGCCGCGTCTTGTAGCTCGTCCGGAATAGAGGTGGCGAGGAACGTGCGGGTGATGATCAGGTTCCACGTGGAAATGGCGCCCGGCAGCACCAGGGACCATACGGTGTTGAGCAATTTTAGGTCCTTTACCAGCAGGTAAGTAGGGATCATACCGCCGCTGAAGAACATGGTAAACAGCACCATCCAGTTGAGTACGCCGCGCAAGGCGAACGTGCGGCGCGAGAGCACGAAGGCGCCGGTCATGGTGAGCGCCAAATTGATACAGGTGCCCACGACGGTGTAGAAGAGGGTATTGACATACCCGCGCCAAAGCGAATCGTTGGCCAGCACGCGCCTAAAGCCCTCGTAATTAAAGCCCTTGGGCCAAAGCAGCACCCTGCCGGCAAAGACCTCCTCGGGCGACGAGATGGCCGAGATCAGACACAGATACATGGGATAGAAAAACACAAGCGTGAGCAGCCCCAGCAAAATCATGATGAACATGTCAAAATGCAGATCGCCCTGCGTCTTGGACTTTTTGTACCAGCTATCCTTTTTCATCGTTACGCTCCCTATAAAATGCCGTTTCCACTGAGCTTTTTGGACGCTACGTTGGCGATCAGCAGCAGGACGAAGTTGACCACGGAGTTAAACATGCCGATGGCCGCGGAGTACGAATACTGGCCGTTGATCAATCCGGCCTTATAGGAATAGGTGGAGATGATCTCTGATACGGAGATGTTGGTGGCGCTTTGCATCAGGTAAACCTTTTCGTGGCCGACGCTCATCAGCCCGCCGACGGCCAGAATCAACGTGATGGACATCGTAGGCAAAATGGCCGGAATGTCGATGTGCCAGATGCGCTGCAGCTTGTTGGCGCCATCTACCATGGAGGCCTCGTACAGCTCAGGGTTCACGCTGGTGAGCGCGCCCGTATAGATGATGGTGCCCCAGCCCGCGCCCTGCCAGATGCCCGATATGAGGTAAGTGGGAAGGAAGGCGGAGGCCCGGGTGAAATCGACACCCTTTGCGCCCATGGCGCGGAGGATCTGGTTGATGGCGCCCACCTGGTTGTTGGTAAAGAGCGTCAGCATGCCGACCACCACGACGGTGGAGACGAAGTGCGGCATATAGAATACGGTCTGCGCGGTTTTGCGGTAGCGGCTGGCGGGCACGGAATTGAACATCAGCGCCAATAAAATAGGCAGGGGATAGGAAAACAGCAGGGAGGATAGCGATATGCGCAGCGTGTTGGCGATGTACTCAAAGCTGGTCGGCAGGCTCAAAAAATTGTGAAAATGCTTGAAACCGACAAACTTGCTGCCCTCCATGCCTTTCCAGGGATTGAAATCCATAAAGGCGATTTGCAGGCCGTACATTGGGCCGTAGCAGAAGATGACGTAATAGGCCACCATCGGTATGGCGAGAAGATACAGATCCCAGTTGCGGGTCATATCCTTTTTGAGATAACGCAGCGCATGCACCCGGCTTCCCCCCTCCTTATCATCCAACAATGACCAAAGCATACCATTATTTTTTGGGCGAGGCTATGGATTTTTCTCGCACCGCCTATGGAAATATGGGCCATATTTGTCAAATGGATTGACTTTCGGGATGGTTTTTTGCTAATAATAGAATGAAGAGCGTACGAACGGGAGGGATGCGCGTGCGAAAGCGGTTTGCCAAGGTGTTTTTGATCCTCCTTTTGATATGGAACGCCGCCGCCCTCGGCGAAGGCGCGCCCCAAACGCCCATGGTGATTACCATTGCCGGCGAATATGCCGACTCGCTATCCGGCGGCTATGACGATCCCCTGCGCAGTTATCTGGAGGAACGCTTTGACATTTCGTTCGTCCCGCTGCAGATCGATACCACCGACGCATCCTACTCCTACCGTCTGCGGGCCGCGGCCAACGAATTTCCAGACATCATGCTCTATGACGCGCAGTGGGACTTCTTGTACTTTATTCAGGCCCACTCTTTGCGCGCGCTGCCGGACATCATGTCCGCTTACCCCAACCTGCGCCAGTACATCACCTATCCATACGCGAAGAATTTACAATACAACGGGAAAATATGGGGCCTTCCCCGCAGCCTATATGCCGAGGAGAGGCGTCTGCCCGGCTACTGCGTGCTCGTATACAAGGAGTATCTTGACCAAACAGGATGGAGCGCGCCCGTCACCATGGAGGACTGGCATGCATTTCTCAGCGCTATTCAAGCCCTCGACGGCAGCATAATCCCGTTGACCTCACAAACGCCCTGGGCCCTTTTCAATTTCAGCCATTTTTATGGTCCGTTCGCCAACACCTGGGTATGGGATGCAAAGCGCCGAAGCTATGTGCCCGGCTTTTACACCCAGGAATACTGCGATCGCATTGCCGTCCTGCGCGGCCTGTGGGACGAGGGCCTGATCGACCCCGAATTTATGAACGTGCATTGCGGCAGGCCGTCGGGCGTGGACCGTTTTTTGCTCAGGCAGGCTGCCTGCATCGTCTATCCCACCTCGACCCACGTGCTGATGTCGGAGCTGCTGCACCGTTGGTCGCACATATATCCCGATACGCCGATTGAGGAGCAGGTAGAGGCGGTGTTCCTGCCCTGCGATGCCGACGGACAGTATTCCGAATCCCACGATTTGAACATGTCCGCCATCTATTTCGGCGCCAATGTCAGCGACGAGAAGATGGCGCGCATCCTGAGCTTGTTGGACTATCTGTGCTCGGCGGAGGGGCTGATGCTGCGCAGATGGGGGATACAAGGCGTGGATTATGAGCTGCGGGACGGCAGTCCGGTGTCGCTGCTGGAGGAAGGCGTGACGTTGTACGCCCAATACCCGTCTTATTCGCTGCTGCGCGTGCTGCCTAACCTGGACGACGCCTACATGCGCGCGGATACGTCCCTGCCGTCCTTTGCCACGGGGCTAAGCGCCCTATGCGGGCAGTGGGAAACCCTATGCCAGCGCCGGTGGCGGCACTGGTCTTCGCTCAGGGCCAATACCATCCTGATCGACTCCGGCGCCTACTTCAACCCCAACCTGCCTGAGATCAGCTTTCGCATGCTCACTGCGCCCGAGGGGGTAGAGGCGTGTTTTGAAAGCGTCAAGGAGGAGCTCGCGGCGCAAGGCATCGAGCAACTCATTTTTAAAGTAACGGTCAATTTGCAATGAGACATAAGCAGAGGTACGCATACACGGTAACGCACCGGCGATTTGTACGCATCGCGCTCATCATGACCATCGCGCTGATCGCCGTCATTGTGATAACCTGCGCGTTGTACACGTCCGTGATTCTTGAGCGCAACCGCGGCTATGTGGAAGGCGTGATGAATCAGTACCGGGATAGCTTGGATGCGCAGCTGGAAGAATACGCGCAGCTGGTGCAAACCGCGGCTTACGATCCCTCGGTCCGCGATTACCTGCTGGCGGAGGATGCCTACGAACGGCATCTGGCGGGCCTGCGGGTCAGCACGCTGTTTTCTAACCTAAAAATGGTGCGCAACGGCATCGAGGATTTTTTCGTGTTCCGCCCTGACGACGCGCAGATTACCTATGTGCGCCTAGGGGCGGAACAGCCCGCGCTGATGCGGCGGCTGTGGCAATGTAAAAAGCCGGAGATCATCGGCATTTTTCCGTATGCCTCTACCTACGGGCAGCCGTGTGACGCGGATTTTGTCACGATCCTGGGCTGTCCCGTGTATAACCTCTCCGGCGACGAGCAGCATACCAGCGTCACCGGCGCGGTGGCCGTGGCCATCGGCAGGCAGGCGCTCGAGAACAACCTGCGTGAGTTTTACCAGTTGGACGGCATTCACTATTCGCTGATGGATCGTAGCCGGTCGGTCATCTTGGGCGAGCAGCTTCCCGTTACGGCGCAGGACTATCGCCTGGCCAGCGATGGGGGCACCGTTACGCGTGATACCGTCGCGACATCCCTGATGCTGTCGGGCATCCCTGCGATGAACGCGGTGTTGGCCGTGCAGACGGACAAGCAGGTGCTTTTGAAGGATTTGTTTACCATTACGCTGGTGGTGCTGATGATGGCCCTGGGCCTGCTAGGGGTGTTGCTGCGCATGTTTGGGCGGATCAGCAGCGAGATCACCATGCCGCTGGCCAACTTGACCGAGGCGGTCAAACATATGGACGCAGACCCTACGCACAAGCGCCATGTGTCCGAAGAGGGAAACGCGGATTTTCGCATGCTCTCCGCTAGCCTGAACCGCATGTTGAAAACAGAAACGCGCCTCACCTGCGAATTGCTGGAGGCAAACCGTAGCTTATATGAGAGTGAGCTTGCGAAAAAGCATTTGGAGTTGCAGTTCTTGCGCAGCCAGATCAACCCACATTTTTTGTACAACACGTTGGAAACCATCCGTTCCATTGCGTTGGTTTACAAGGTGCCTGAGGCGGCGTCCGCAGCCAAGAACCTGGCCAAGCTGCTGCGTTACTCCATCAAAGGCGGGGAGATCATGCCCCTGGCAAGCGAGCTTGAAATCATCCGTTGCTACCTGTCCATCCAAGAGCTGCGCTTCGGCGCGCGCATTCAAACCGTCTTTCACATCGACGCGGCGGTGGAGGGGCTCTACATTCCCCGCATGTGCCTGCAACCGTTGGTGGAGAACGCGGTGGTTCATGGCCTGGAAACCTCTATCGGGCCGGGCGTTCTGACCCTCTCGGGCTGGAAGGACGCTCAATCGCTATGGGTCTCGATCGAAGATACAGGCGTGGGCATTGGCCCGGAAGAATTAGCGCGCATCAATCGTCAACTTGCGGCCCCCTTTTCCGAGGAAGCCGAGCAGCGGGGTGGAATCGGCATGTTGAATGTGGCCAGGCGGCTTCAGCTGTCCCTGGGAGACGATTTTATCATGCAAGTGTCCAGCGAACTGAACCAAGGGACCGTGGTAACGCTTCGCATGCCGCTGTGCAAGCTGGAACAGACAGGGGGAGGGGCACGTGTATAAGGTACTGCTCGTTGACGACGAAGCCTGGATTTTGGCGGGACTGCAGGCGATGATCGATTGGAACGGCGAGGGATTCGACATCTGCGCAACCGCCTCGAGCGGGGCCGAGATGGAAGATAAGGTGCGGCGATACAAGCCGGATCTGATTCTCGCCGACATCCGCATGCCGGGATGCGATGGCCTGACGGCGCTTAAAAAACTGCGGCAGGCAGGCTGCGCGGCGCTGTACGCCATCATCAGCGGTTATGCGGAGTTTTCCTATGCGCAGGAAGGAATCAGGCTGGGCGCGTGCGGTTATCTGCTAAAGCCTATCGAGGAAGAGGAACTCCTTGCCCTGCTCCGCACGGCGCGTACAGCGCTTCGGGAACGGTATGAAAAACTGCTGATGGACGAGTTGGAGCGGGATACCGGCCTCGTGGCCTCGCTCTTCAACGACGTGTGCTGGATCACGGTCGCATACGGCGGCGCAGGCGCGCTTGAACGGGCGCCCGCCTTATGCTGCAGGCTCAGCCGCGGATCGCGTATGTATCTAAGCGGTGAACCGCTATTTAGCCAGGAGTCGGAAATTCCTGCCGATGTCTACATCGGAACCTGCTGCTATCGCCCGGGGCGGGATGGAGACTTTGCCTTAGCGGTGGCTGCCTGCCGCGAGGCTTCCTGGCAGGGGTTTATCTGGCCCGATAGGCGCCTGTTTGCCCGAAGGATCTGCCGCAAAACGCATCCGTAATAACGATAACGGCCACGCCGCAGCAGCTGATACAGCAATACAGGGAAAGCCTTGGCGATGTGACGCTCAGGCAGCTCTACGCCCTGTATCTGACCGTCCAGGGCTATACCGGCGGCATTCAACCGGACACGCCCGAATGGCTTTTAGAGCATTACCAGAATGCCAAGCAGCTGCTGGAACGCCTGGAGGCCGAACTGTGGCCGCGCGAAGAGCACATCGACGATTCGGTTTCCGTCACCGCGTATTTAAAGGAACATTTTCAGGAGGATCTCTCTTTGGATTCGGTGTCCCAGGCCCTGTCCATGAGCGGCAGCAGCGTGCGGCGCGTTCTGCTACGCGAAAGCGGAGATACCTATCAGCATTATCTGGTCAAGCTGCGCCTGGAGCATGCGTGTTCGCTGCTCAGAAACGGCGGACAGAGCATCAACGAGGTCGCGTACGCCTGCGGCTTCCACGATGCGCTCTATTTCCGGCGTGTTTTTAAGAAGTGGTTTCACGTCACGCCGTCAAACTATCGAAGCGGCGTTAAAGGCTAAGTAAAGCAGAAAATGCGCAGCAACTGTCTTGCTACACATTTTCTGCTTTTTGACTTGGGAATCGCATGCCCAATTTATCTTAGCCCGAACAATAACTGGAGCCAGTTCTGGCGGCTGTGCAGAACACGACCGATCCGCACTTCGCCACCGCAGACGCGATAGAAGATGAGGTATGGGGAGACCACTAGATAGCGGTATCCTACAGCGATCATCATGGGCTCATCCGTCCGTATCGCAGCGCCGATCATCGGCGCATCTGCTAGCTGTAAGATGCTCTTTTCAAATTGCATCAGCAACTTCTGGGCGACATCCGGATTTTCCAGAACGATGTAGTCGAAAACTGCATCCATATCATCTACAGCCTGCTGCGTATAGCGAATAAGATATTCAGGCATTTGTGATTCGCTCCTTCAGGCGCTTCATAACATCTTCATGTTCTACCATTTTCCCTTCGGCCATCTGTTGGTCAGCAATGGCAAGCTTCATTTGTAAGCGATACCATGCTTCGCGGCGGCAGAACGCCTCGTGACTCATGACAACCAGATCATTCTCGCCGTTGTTGGTGATGACGATTGGATCGTCCGTCTGATGGCACAACTCAGAAAATTTCTTATAGTTCGCTCGAATAGCTGTAGACGGCTTAACGGTCAGCACGCTGGGGATCCTTGACTCCGACATCTCTATCGCCCTCCTGTCATTTATCTATTCTAATTATACCATGCCGCATTTAAACTTACAAGTTTGCATATTTTGGATGATTGTGCCGCTACGTGCCGAATGGTACGCATGGTGGTATGAAAGAGCCAATCGAAACTTCGGGTATGTGTATTTTGATGAAATCCCGGCGGATATTGATTGCGGAAGGATTTGCCTTCGCAATGCACAGTTCAATTTCCGGCAGCAGGAAGAAAACTATATTATAGAGAACATTGCAGAACATGCCGAATGGGATGATGCGGGGAAGCAAAGAAATTTCCGACATGACGGCGTCGAGAAAAAGATCAATCCCTATCAGCAGACCGCAGAGCGGAAGCGCTGGGCATCGATAATTCGGACGGGAAACGGCTGTTTAAAAAATTTTTATTTCTTTGTCACAAACCTGTGGCGGCCTTGTCTAATGTAACAGGAGGTAAGATACGATGAACAAAAACGAAAACTTAAGCGCGCTGATTGACAAAGCCATCACCGGCGACCGGAATTCCCTTGAGACGGTCATCTTAAGCGTCCGGGACATGATCTTCAACCTGTCCCTGCGGATGCTGGGCACGTTCCACGACGCGGAGGACGCAACCCAGGATATTATCCTGAAGGTTATTACCCATTTGTCGTCCTTCAGGCAGGAGAGCTCCTTTTCCACCTGGGTCTTCCGCATCGCCACCAACCACCTGGTCAGCTACAAGAAGCATATGTTCGCCCAGTATCCTCTGTCCTTTGAATTCTATGGGGACGACATCGAAAACGCCCCGGCGGGGGACATCCCCGACCTGACGCAGGAGGTGGAAAAATCCATTCTGGCGGAAGAACTGAAGCTGTCCTGCACCAACGTGATGCTGCAGTGCCTGGACACCGATGACCGGCTGGTCTTTGTGCTGGGGACCATGTTCAATGTGGACAGCCGCATCGCGGGGGATATTCTGGGAATCACGCCGGAGGCATACCGCCAGCGGCTCTCCCGCGTCCGTCGGAAAGTAGCTGATTTTCTCTCCGCCTACTGCGGCGAATACGGCAGCGGCAAATGCCGGTGCCGGGACAGGCTAAACTATGCGATTCAAAGCCACCGGTTGAATCCGTCCCAGCTGGACTACACGTCAGCCTCGAAAACACCTGCTGGTATGGAAAAAACCCTCGGCTTCAAGAACGCCATGGAGGAAATCGACGATTTGTCGGCATATTTTGCTTTCAGCAGGCTGTATGAATCGCCGGAGGAGATCAAACGGTTTCTGACAGAGTTTCTGGAATCCACTACCCTGTCAACCATAAAAAACGCTTAGGAGGAACCAGAACATGAAAGAATTTTTTGTAGCCCTGCTGATCGGCGTCGTGGCCGGAGTGATTGATGTGCTGCCCATGATAAAAATGAAGCTGGACAAGTACTCAAAGGCCTCCGCCTTTGTACACTACCTGATTGCGCCCTTTATCATCTTGAATACCGGGCTCTTCGGCATGCCGTGGTGGCTGAAGGGCGGCGTGCTGAATCTTCTGCTTGCAGTCCCCGTCATCATCCTGGCGGCAAAGGACGATAAAAAGTCGGCGCTGCCAATGGCGGTTACTTCCGTTGTATTGGGTACGGCGATCGGTATTGCCGGCCACTTCGTACTGTAGGAGGAAATGATATGAGTGCAACCACAATATTGAGCTACCTGTCGGGGCTTGCGGCCAATAACAACCGGGAATGGTATCACGCACACAAGGCCGAATACCAGGAGGCCAACGGACAGTTTGAAGCGCTGATACAGGATCTGATCTTCAAAATCGGTGAGACGGATGGAAGCATCCTGCACAATGCGCCGAAGGACTTGACCTTCAAGCTGGTGCGGGACACTCGGTTCAGCCACGATAAATCCCCATACAACCCGGCCTTTCGCGCCCACATAGCCGCCAAGGGGAAGCTGCCTGTCCCGGTGGGCTATTATCTGATGATAAAGCCCGGCAACCAGTCCTTTTTAGGCGGCGGTCTCTTTGCCGATATGTTCAAGGACGCCACCGCCATGGTGCGGGAATACATCTACCATCACGCGGAAGAATTTCTTCGGGTCATCGGGGAGCCGGGTTTTGCCGGACAGTTTGAGGTAAGGGGGACAAGCCTTAAAACCGTGCCGAAGGAATATCCCGCCGACTGCGCCGTGGCCCAGTATCTCAAATACAAAAGCTGGTTCATCGAGTTTCCCGTGGGAGACGATCTGCTCCAGGATCTGCCGGCCTTCGCGGAGCTTGCGAGCGAACGATTTTTGCAGATGAAACCCTTCAACGACTTTTTGAACCGGGCGCTGGATGGGTTTACCATGCCGGCCAGGTAAGCGCTGTAGGCAACCTTGACAGACAATGCGAAAAATGGTGGAAAATTCGGTGGTAGAGTGTGAAGAAGCGTATTTAGGAAAATGTTTAGGTAAGGATATGTAGGCGTCAGTAAAAACGCTGTTGTCAGTCGGCTTTGCCTGGAAAAAGTCGAGAACGAAACTGAGATACCTGATCAAGCTGGGCGTGCCTGCGTATTTCGCACGAATGGCACGAAGGGGATATTGGTTTACGGCGGATACCGGTGTTGTGAAAAGGGCCATTACAAACGAAAGACTCATACGCGGGGATTCTTTGAACTCTCCCCGGCGTATGAGTCTATTCGCTGCGCTTGTATTGGACGCGCCGTGTACTGATCGGTATGCACGGTGGGGGAAGAGGTCGGGGGTTAATCACCCTTTCCTACTCGATTGACGCGGGACGGGGGTTTCATATACGCCCTGTCTGCTGATCAAACCCGCCCTGCGCTTGCGCCTTCTCGCCCCGTAAGCACCGCCTGTTTTTCTGCCGCTTACGTTATTTTACCTCAAAAGAGGTCACGCCATAGATGCCGTTTTCGACCGGTACGTCGCCCAGGCTCTTGCAGTAGACGTACATCGTAGCGGGCAGCGCATCCAGCGCCTTGATGGAGCCGCGAAGCAGCGAGCGGTCGCCCTCGTAGGTATTCTGGCCGCCGCCCAGCGCGCCGGTCTGCAGCGTCCACTCCCCGTTTTCATCGACGAACGAGAGCGTAAAGTTCCCGGCGAGGAAGTCCTCGCGCTGCCATGGCTCCGCGTCCTGCTCGAGAGCACAGGAAACGGTGTAGTAGGTAGCTAGCGGGGTCATGGTAAACTCAGCCCATTCCAGCTGTACGCCGGCGTTCGCGACGGGCGCGCCTATTTCGACGCGCTGGGTGCGCACGTCCTGCATGACGGGCAGCGTAAAGGGGAACGACTCGCGCTGGTTGGCTTTCTCGTCGTACGTGCCGTCCGCGCCGTAGTGGTTGAGGACGACGAGGCAGGTGAGGTCGGCCGTATCCGCCTGCGTAACCAGTTCGCCCGAGGCGATGTAGACGAGCGTGCCGTCGTCCTCCGTCTGCCAGTCCAGCGATTGAACGCCGTCGGAATCCGCGCCCTGGATGTATACGGAGGCGGCGATGAGCTGCTTGCCGTTTGCCTTTTGCACCTCTTCCTCCATCGTGCCGTCGATCATCGTGGGCAGCAGGTGCACTTCGTCGGGCTTGTCGGGCCGCACCTCGGCGACGATGTGATAGGAGGAGCCGTCTGCAATCGCCTCGCGCAGCGTGATGGTCAGGCCGCCGAGGGCGAACGAGCCTTCAGGATGGGAGATGTAGGGTGCAATCGGGGTTATATCGACGTCGGCGTCGTATTTGGACATGAAGTCGAGCAGACCCAGGCGGTTGGCTGCGGCATATACCGTGCCGCAGAGCAGGACCATGATGAGCGCAAAGACGATGATCACCTTAAAACCGATTCGTTTCACTTGTTTTTCCTCCCTTTGTAGGCGCGCCAGGGTGGCGGAAACGCGGTGCGTGTAATCGCTGGGGACCTCGCCGTATAGACGGCGCAGCTCCTCCGGCGTAGGCGCATTGGTTTTCATCCCCGGTTCACCTCGCTTTCAGATAGTTCGGCGCGCAGCATCCGGCGTCCCTGATGCATTCGCCATTTGACGGTCGACTGGGGTACGCTGAGCGCGGCAGCAATTTCTTTCTCTGAGAAACCTTCCATATAGTGTAGCAACAGGGGCGTACGGATGTGATCCGGCAGGCGATCGAGCGCGTCGCGAAGCGAGAGATCCGGCCCGTTCAGCGGCGGGCGCTCGGGCAAGAACTCCATAGGCTCCACGCGCTTGCGCCGCCTCAACACATTCCGGCTTTCGTTCACCGTGATCTGCGTGATCCATGCGCGCACCCGGTCCGGGCGCGCGGTATCCCTGTGCGCCCAGGCGCGCTCCAGCGCCTGCTGCACCGCATCCTGCGCGTCCGCATCGCGCTTTACGATGCTCATGCTGATGCGGTAGAGCATCGCGGCGTTTGCTTCGACCTCGCGGACGAAGGCCTGCTCATCGATCATCTATCTTCCTCCTGTGCTTGTGGGATGAAACACGTGCTTCACAAGTATAACGCGCGGGGAGGGGCGTTGGTTAGCTTTAAAATAAAAAAAGATCTGGTACAGCCCGACAAACTGAAAGTTGTCTTAATGCATTTTCTCTATGAACATGGAAATCAGCATCGCTGCGCTTCCTAAGAATAAATAGACCAACGCATATAGAATAAACGCCTTTTCGCCCATATCAAAAAACAACCAAGTGCCAGCCAAAAAGAGTAGTGCTGTGATAATTGGCAATGCCCATAATCTTTTTATATCCTTACCAGCATATACTCCGGCAAAAATAGCGTAAATGGGGTTTAACGCAAAAAATAGAATGAAGCAGGCCGTCATTCCACCGTCATCTTTTATGCATGTAACCGCAAGCCAAGGTAATGCCAGCATAATCGCCACCGATACAATTAGCCAAAGCATGATTTTTTTCATGGTTCCCTCTAAATATCGGTTTATCCAGTGATTATCCGCCTAGTTCGTCCCTTCCTAAAATCAGCTCAATAAACGGGAATTTATTCGCTTATTTTTGCTCGTCCGTCATCCTTAAAAACTCAACAAATGCAAATATAATAGAGATTACCGTCAAAACAGCTACGATTAGTTCCGCCATATTATTTGCATAGTCAGCTTGTTGCGGTCTGGCAATACCAAGGACTAAAAAATACACACACCAAATAAATCCAACTAGAAGCACTACAATCGTGATATATTTCAGTGCACTGGCCACGTTTTTAAAACACTTTCTGCTCAACTCAATTTGTTTTTTCGAATAGGATTTCTTGTAAAATTTCATCTTGACGCCGCCAAGTAAAAATCCGATGATAATGCCTACTGACACGCCGCCGCAAAGCTTAAATAACATTTCCATACATGCATACTCCCTTTTTTCAAACAGGCTATTTGCGTTTCTTTTAAATTACAGCATCAACTATCATTTCCATGAATCGATCCGGCTCCTCCAGAAACGGACTGTGGGCGGATTCTTCAAAGGCGTAAAACGCCTTATGCGGCGCTTGCAGCCGCTCAAAATATGCCTTTGACAAATCGAAGGATACTTGCCTGTCAAAAACCCCGTGAAAAATATACACGGGAATCTCCAGCACCGGAATTGTTTCGTTCAAATCGGTGGTATACTGCGCTTGGTTCATCGGCTGCTCCAGGCTGAGCAGCGACCCCATGGCATAACCGTATTTATCCATGATCGTATATTCCTTCGCGCTCATAACAGGCATCAGCAGTTCCATTTTGGATTTGGCAATATGGTATACGCCATAACCATATTTACTCAACAATTCTGAGCGGAGCATCAGATATTCCGTCGTTACATCCGGGGGGCTTGTCAGTGTGTATCCGTTCAGCTTGTCTATGGCCTGCCGGTCGTGTTTTTCCTCTGCGGCTGCAAGCAGAACATCATAGCTCAATTTCTCGGATTCAAATTGATTTACTACCTGCCCGACACCCAAATAAGCCTCATATAGTTCGGGGCGCTCATATGCCGCATGGATTCCCAGGAAAGAGCCCCATGAGTGGCCCATGATATATATTTTTTCTTTTCCAAACCGCTCCCGCAGGTAGTTTGTAATCTCTATGGTGTCGGACACCATCTGTTCCAGCGTGATGCTGCCCTTTGAGATAGAGGAGGAGTAGGACATGCCGCTGCCCCTCTGCTCCCAATAGCAGACCGTGAACGCTTCCTCCAGCTTAACGTCCGCCTCTTTTGCCATGACATATTCGGGGTTCCCCGGCCCGCCGTGCAAAAACAGCAGCACGGGGTTCGCCTGATGAACGCCCTGAATCATCATACCCTGCTCCACGCCGCCAATAGGCATCCGCACGATCTCCGATATACTTCCTTCTATGGGCTTTCCGTTTGCATCGACCAATGGCGCAATTCTACCCGGACTATTGATCAACAACACTAGGAATAGCAGTGCGGCTAATGCGACAATCGCGCCCAATAGAATTACTACCACCATCATTACCTTCTTTGCTTTCAAATGCAATTTCCGTTCACCTCTTTTTGGTACCATCAAGATGCATGTTGCCGGAAGGATTCGATCCCTTGAAACAAGTGCCGGAACCGCAGAATTGCTTTGCCAAATAACGAGACGATTTGTCCCACAACCACAAGCATATAATTCCTGCCATAGCTTCTGACCTTCGCCGCACCACCACCATATATGGAATAGTATAAAGGTGGTGGAAGCCCCCAAGTCAATAGGCTTTTTTGCTTATTTCAAAGGAATCCAGATCTCGTAAAAATTGCGTTCCTCCTGTTCGGACAGTTCCACAAATCGGATAAAAATATAAACGACGCCCCGGAAACGCTCCTGATGCTCAGTTGCCCACTGGTGGCTTTCAAAAAACATTTTCTCCATTAGAGAGTCATCATGGCTGTCCGCGTCAAAAACCGTATGCAGACACCTGCCATACTCCAGGGTCAATCTTCCCGCAGCCTTTCTAGTAGCCTTGCTGACCAAGCACATCTTCGTGCCTTTATAACCGGCTGAATCAAAGGTAACTACACGCACCAGGTTCGATAAAATATCTTCTTCCTGTAAATCCAGCGATACAAGTACCCGCTCCTGATACTCTTTCAAAGAGGATACTGCGTCAAGGGTTTCCAAGACACAATAGGGCGGAAGTTTCTTCACTGAGAATACATTTTGAGACTGTGCCGCATATTCACAGAACGCCTTTGTCTCGGCCAGTCGCCCCAGAATCCGCTGTCCAGCCCGAATCGTTTCTTCCATATCGCTGATTTTTTTATCCAGCAATTCTAAATCGCTGTGCTTCCCGGCTGCTAGCAACGCCCGGATTTCTAATGGTGAAAACCCACGTTTTTTATAAAAGTCAATGGACATCAGGCGGGAAACGTCCTCAAAGGTAAATTCGCGGTATTGGCTGCTCTGATTCCGTCCCGGTGCAATCAATCCAATCTCTTCGTAATAACGCAGGGTTTCTCGCGTAAGGCCAAGATTTTGGTATAAATCCTTGGCACGGTAAACGGTGCTGTTATTTGAATCCAGCTTGTTAATGCGCTGCAAGGCGCCTTGTAGTTCGGGGTTGTCCTGAACCGTCATCCTTTTTTTTCGATAGCGGTGGTCGCTCGGCTTTTCAGCGTGAGCGGGAATCAGCCATGTTTTCCCCTTCATGATTGCGTCCACAATTTTTCCTGCTTTGCAATAATAAGCAACCATTCGGCTGGTAACATTCCATTTTTTTGCGATTTCTTTTGCGGTGAAATACTCCAATTCCATTCCCTCCTTTGTCAATTATACTTCGCATATCTGAAATATACAAGTAAATCGTTTTCTTGTAGGTTATCTTTGGGGGTAATAAGCGCCCCCGCCCCGCGCAGATGCGGCAAACAAGAGGGAGAGGCGCTGTCTGCCGTCCAAAGTGGGAAGCGTTTAGAATGTGTGGTCATCGCCGCTTTGTACGAGCGCCGTTCTAACCTTTCGAATCGTTCTTGACGATTCGAATCGTTTTGCTTTGCATTTTTGGTTAGAATGAAAATAACAAAGCCATCGTCCATGCCGATAATCAAGACGTGCTACCGCAAGTATCTGTGAAAAAATTGCGACGGTATCGAATCACTCTTGGATCGCATTGACCGCAACGGGCACAAAACAATCATATAAAACCTGCAGTCTGCCGGACTGCAGGTTTTGTGTTATCAATAGATCCTATGCTTTTGATTATTTATCAAAAATGTACACGTATAAGTGAATAAACGGCGTTAGGGGAATCTTGTAGACCCCTTTCAGATAGGATAAAATAAATTCATCGAGATAAAGGGGGTGCCCAAGCCTAATACGCCAATTGATTATATATATAATGTTGGGATAACATATTCGCGACGCCAGGAAAGAATAGTCGCTTGATAAAGCAATTGACTTGGTGTTCGATGCCCTTAAAAATGAGAGGAAGCAGCGTTACTCAGCAAAGCACTCGCCACTTCCCTAGCCGATTATTGCATGGAAGCAAAAGCTACGTAAATATTATGGCATGCGTCAGCTTTCCTTATCAAGCAATTGCGGAATTCTATGTATTGTAGATTTAACGTATAGAAAGGACGGTTGAAGATGTTTTACCTATCCAGTAGAGGCCGGGGTAGAGCAGCCTCTTGTATCCTCTCATCGCTTTTTGCTTATGGCGCTTCCGGTTCTGGAACACAAGAAAGGGCGTGATTGATAATGCATAAATCCCTGCTGCAACGCCTTATGATGGAGAAGTGTACCCGGATGAAGAGATCGTCCCACGAACTCCATAGTACAGGCGAATTGATCGTGCCATCAGCGACGAAAAGCATTACTTTTATGATCTACTGAACGACGAGGGCCGCAAGCATTTTGACAGGTTAGATGACTTGCGTTATCAGTCAAGTAGTTTGTTCTGATATGAAAATTTTGTATATGGTTTTCGGCTTGGCGTAGGATTGATTATGGAAACATTTGGTGATGCACTGGAACATAACAAAGAATGATCGTCCCTCAAAAGCGTATGACAGTACTTCCCTTTTCTACGCCAATCTCTTTGGTTCCCGAGGCGGTCCAGCCGGACCGCCTCAGACCATTGACATATACAGAGCCTTTTTCGTCAAAACGGGGCGTTCCTAAACCCTTTTTACATGCCCAAGCCCGTACACGGCGCGCCGTGCGAGCATGCGGACGCGCTGCGCGGGGCTCAGGCTCCGGCACAGGGCGCTATAGCAGCGCTCGGCCCTGCGTATCCAATCGGGCTGCACGGCGCGGTTGCCGTATTGCGCCAGGCAGATTGCGCGCACGAGCGGCGACAGGCGAATCTCTTTCCCCAAGGCCTGTTCGGCGCGCTGGGCGAAGGCGAGCAGCGATTCGGCCTCGCCGCGGCGCAGCCCCAACGCCCAAAGGGCGGCCTCCGCGCCGCGGTACCAGCACAAAAGGCGCGCGCTTTCATCCTTTTGCCGTGCGGCTGCGTGGGCTGGATCGGTCCAGTAAAGGCGGAAGACAGCGGCCGCGAGCAAGAGCAGCGGGATCAGCCAGAGCCAGAGGCGCGGCGGGTCCGGCGGCGGCTCTTCGTCTTCCGGCGGCACGGGCGTAGGAGAGGGCGTCGGACTGGGCTGCGGGGTCGGCGTGGGCGAGCTGTCCGGCTCCGCCGGATCGTCCTTTTCATCGTCCGGCGGGCTTGGCGTCTGAGTGGGCTCGGGCGTCGGGGTGGCGGGGTCGCCTTCCTCGTGTTCGGAGGGAGCCTCGTCGCCCTCCGGCTCCGGGGTGGGCGGCGCGTCCCCGGCGTCCGGCGGCCGCTCGGGGTCGGGCGTAGGCGTGGGGAGGGGCCCGGCGTCCGTCCCTCCCTGGGCGTCTGGCAAAGGCGCTTCGTCCGGGGGCATTTCCTCCGCGCTCGGAGGCTGGCTGCCGCCCGAGCCCGACGCGCGGTCGGACGGCGTCGGGTCGAACGTGAGCCAGCCGAAGCCCCGGAAGTACACTTCGACCCAGGCGTGCGCGTTGCGCTGCGTTACGCGCGCGAGGCCGTCGGCATCCGGCTGGGCGAGGTAGCCCTCCACATAGCGCGCGGGCAGTCCGGCGATGCGGCACATGACGACCATGGCGCTGGCAAAGGAGGTGCAGTATCCCTGGCGCTCGGAGAGCAGGAACCAGGAGACGAAATCGCGGTCCTCCGGCGGTACGTTCTGGTCGAGCGTATAGGGATACTGCGAACGCAGGTGCCCCGCGATGAGCTGCGCGCGCTCGTAGGGCGTAGCGGCGTTTTGCACGATCTGGGTGACCAGCTGGACGACGCCGCTTTCGACGGTTTCGGGGAAGGGCGCGTAGGTGAGGTAGACGTCGTTCCATTCCGCGTCGCCGTCGGTACCGCTCTGGGCTTCCGCTTGGGCGAGGGTTTCCGCAAGCCCCGCGCTGCCGGCCATGGGCAGCGCGGCGGTCACGCTATAAGCATCTCCGGCGACGGTATCGCGCGTGATGAACACCTCGGAGCTGGAGCCGAAGTACGGCACGAAGCCCTCGGCGGTAGAGACGGAGGCGAGCCGCTGCGGCACGAAGAGGGTGGACACGCCGCCGCCCAGCAGCGTGATGGCGATCTCGCGCGATTCAAAGAGCCCGCTCGCGTCGCGCAGGGCGCGCGAGGGCTTTTGCGCGTCGAAGAGGCTATCGCGCAGCCTGCGAAAGCGCGGGTCGATGAACAGATAGCGCCGTCCTGCGGTGGTATCGTTCCAAGCGCGGCCCGTGTAATCGTTTTTGAGCGTGCCGCGCAGGTAGAGCGTACGGTCGGTCGCCACCTCCAGCACGGGATCCGCGGGCGGCCGGGCGGGCCCGCCCAGCCGATCGGAGCCCAACGGCTGATAACCGCTGAGCTGCAGGGAATAGACGCTGCGGGGGTCCGTAAAGAAAAAGTAGTCGTACACGGTATCGCGTACGCGCTCGGCCGTCTCGGTCATCGCGGGCGAGGTAGGGATCGTCGCGGGCAGCAATAGCGCCGCGAGCAGCACCGCGCACAGTGCCGTCGGCAGCGCGCGGGAGAGGGTGACGCCATGCAGGCCGGAGCGCGCGTACAACAAAATCAGGGCGGCAAACGCGGGCAGAGAGCTGATTACGTCCGTGCGCGCGCCGTAAAACCAAACGGCCAGCAGCACCAGCGACGCCAGCGCGAACGCCGGATAAAAGCCGCCGCCTCTTTGCGCAAGGAGAAAGGCGCTCAGGCAGAAGAACGCCGTGAGCAGGACGCTGATGGGGAGCGCGTAGAGCTGCAGCGCGAGCGGATTGCCCTGCAGGGCGAGCGCGAGCGCCGCCTCGATGCCGGGCAGCTGCGGCGCGAGGCGCAGCAGATAGGGGATAAACCAGCAGGCGCCGGAAATCAAGCCGATCGCGGCCGTGAGGGGAGAGAGATAAACGAAGCCCAGATACAGGGAAAACCCGGCGCAGGTCAGCAGGAGGCGGGCTGGGCCTACCGCAAGATCCAATGCGCCCCGCAGCGGCAGCATCAGGCCGGAGGCAAACAGGACAGAGACGAGCGCGCATTCCAGCGCAAGGGGGAGGCGTGATCGCAGCGCGTCCAGCGCTTTTTGTCTTTTCTTCATGCGTCTGACGCCTCGCTTTCGTCGATGAGCATGACGGTCTCCACCTCGACGTCCGCGCACTCGATGCGGCCCAGGAGCAGCGCGAGCTCCTCGGCGAGCTCCCCTACGTGCACGAGGATGACGCGCACCTGCGGCCCCATGCGGCGGATCTGAATGATCATATCCGCGATGCGGCTCGTCATGTGCGTGGTGAGGATCGCGGTGGAGCCGGTGCGGCGCATGCGCCGGGTTTCCAGCATCAGCACGCGCTCGAAGTGGTCCGTGCCGTCAAACTTAGCCCCGGCGAGCCCTTCGAGCAGGAGCGGGAGCTGCGCCAGGTGATCCGCGGCATATTCGCGCGGGCGGCGGCAGGAAAGCGGGATGCGCACGATGTGCGCGGCCGCAAGCTGCACGGCCGCGAGGGACGCGGCGCTCTCGCACAGGGCGTCGCGCATGTACAGCGCCGTCTCGCCACGGGCCGTGGGCGGCGAGCAGTCTATGAGCAGCAGCGCGTCGGGGCGCGCGGGCTCTTCAAACGTGCGCACCATCAGCGAACCGCGCCGGAGGCTCAGCTTCCAATGCACGCGCCGCAGCTCGTCGCCGTCGTGATAGGCGCGGATATCGGCGGGGGAGGTCGCGTCGTCCTTGGCGCGGGCCATCTTGTCGTCGCCCGAATCGTCCGGGCTGAAGCGCAGCGGGGCTTCGTTCAGGACGGCGGGCAGCACGAACAGCGTGAGCAGGCCGTTTTCACACTTCTTACGCAACGCAAACAGGCCCAGCACGTCGGAAAAGACCACGCATTGCACGCCGCAGGCGTACGTGCCTACGTGAATGCAGGCAAAGCGGTGTTGGGTTGCGCTGTGGCCGAAGGGCTTCACGCAGGCGCGGACCGAGTAGCTTTCCCCACCGTCCGGGGGCTGCACCTGCAGCCGCAGGGGCGCGATAGGCAAGGGGATGCGCAGGAAAAGCGAGCAGAGCAGCACGGCGTCGTCGCCCCGTGTCACGCGCGCGTTTTGCAGCGAGCAGGTGAACCGCGCGAGGGCAAACGCGCACAGCACGCTGGAAAGAGAGATCGCCGCCGCGCTGACGACGAGGAGAAACAACAGGAAATAGAGCGCCCCGCCCGTAGAGAGCGCCGCGGCATAGAGCGAAAGGGCGGCGAGCATAAGCGCGGCAAAACGGCCGGTCACGGCAGCTTCACCGGCAGCTTGACCCGCGCGAGCACGTCGGTGAGCACCTGCTGCGCGGTTTGATCCTTCATGCGCGCCTCCGGCCCCAGGATCATGCGGTGGCAGAGCACCGGGTGCGCCATCTGCTGCACGTCGTCGGGCAGGATGAAGTCCCGCCCGTCGAGCAGCGCGGTCGCCTGCGCCGCGTGAATGAGGGCGATGGCCGCGCGGGTGGATACGCCCAGCTGCAGGGCCGGGTGCGTGCGCGTGGCGGCGCACAGGTTGGCCACGTAGGAGCGCACCTCGCGCGAGCAATAGACGTTCTTGACCTCCTGTTGCATGGCGATGACGTCCTCGGCAAAACAGACGGGCTGCAGGGCCGATAGCGGCGAGGTCGGCAGGCTGTAGCGCTCCAGGATCTCCATCTCGTCCTCCACAGAGGGATAACCGATGGCGATGCGCATGAAAAAGCGATCCATCTGCGCCTCGGGTAGCGGATAGGTGCCGACGAAGTCGACGGGGTTTTGCGTGGCGAGCACCATGAAGGGCTCGGGCAGGCGGTAGGTCGTACCGTCCACCGTGACCTGGTGCTCCTCCATCACCTCGAGCAGGGCGCTTTGCGTCTTGGGCGAGGTGCGGTTGATCTCGTCCGCCAGCACGATCTGGCTCATGACGGCGCCCGGGCGGTATTCCATGGCGCCCGTCTGCATGTTCGCGACGGAAAACCCGGTGATATCCGAGGGGATGACGTCCGGCGTGAACTGAATGCGCTTAAAAGAACAGGCGAGCGAGCGGGCGAGCGCGCTGCACAGCGTGGTCTTCCCGACGCCGGGCACGTCCTCGATGAGCACATGGCCGCCGCACAGCATCGCGATGAGCGCCAGATGGACGACCTCGTCCTTGCCGACGATGACCTTGGCGATGTTTTCTTTGAGCGCTTCTATAATCCTGCTTGGCTGGGGCATAGCGCAATTCTCCTTTGTTTATTTGATGCCGCGCGGGGGAAAGGTATTGTAAGTATCACAACCTAATCTTAGATTATACGAAAAAGGGAACGGTTTGACAAGCATACCCCCGCGTATTTAACGCGTAAGGAGCATAAATCCCTGCTTTTTCCGGCGCTGTGTTTGAGCTTCCAGCGGATCTGTGGTATAATAGAACGGACAATCCGTTTGGGAGGCATGGCCGATGGAAGAAGTGCTTCGCCTGCTGCTGGCGGGCGGCGTCGTATCGGGCGAGGAGATCAGCGCAAAGCTTAGCATCACCCGGGCCGCTGTGTGGAAGCGCGTGGAGCAGCTGCGCGCCGCGGGCTATGCGGTAGAGGCTGTGGGCCGCCGGGGCTACCGGCTCGGCCCCCTGCCCGACGCGCTGCACGCTCCCCTCGTGGAACAGGGGCTGGCGACCGCTTGGGCGGGCCGCCCGGTTCGTTATGCGAAGAGCGTCGATTCCACCAACCTGTGGTGCAAACGCCTGGCGATGGAGGGTGCGCCGCACGGCACGCTCGCGGTCGCGGAGACGCAAAGCGCAGGACGCGGGCGGCGCGGGCGCGCGTGGGCGTCGCAGGCGGGGGTGGGCGTCTTCATGACGCTGCTGCTGCGCCCCCGGGCGCATCCCTCGCAGGTCGCGCAGCTGACGCTGCTCACGGCCCTGGCCGTGGCGGAGGGCATCGAGGCCGCCTCCGGCGCGCGCGCCGGCATCAAGTGGCCCAACGACGTCGTCATGGACGGTAAAAAGGTCTGCGGCATCCTGCTGGAGATGAGCGCGGACGAGGCGGAGGTGCACTTCGTCGTGGCCGGCGCGGGCATCAACGCGCACGCGAGCCCGCCGGAGCTGGCGGATACCGCCACGTGCGTGGACGCGGTCTGCGGCCGGCGGATTCAAAGGGCGGCGCTCGCGCGCGCATTTCTTAGTCACTTCGAGGCGCGCTACGGGCAGTTCGAGCGCTCGGGCATGGCGGAGTGGATGGACGATTATCGCGCGCTCTCCGTGACGCTGGGACGGCGCGTGCGCGTGGCCTCGGCGAACGGGACGTTTGAAGGGACGGCGCGGGACGTGGACGCGCAGGGCGCGCTCATCGTGGAGGACGACGCGCTCGTGCGCCATACGGTGCTCGCGGGCGACGTATCGGTAAGAGGAGTGATGGGTTATGTATGAAGGCAGCATTACGGACGTCTTGGGCATTACGGTCGGTCAGGTGGAGGTGCAGGAGGCGCGAACGGGCGTGACGGCGGTGCTCTGCCCGCCCGGCTGCATCGGCGGGGTGGACGTGCGAGGCGCGGCCCCGGGCACGCGCGAGACGGACCTACTGCGCCCCGGCAACCTGGTTCAGGGGCCCAACGCCGTGCTGCTGTGCGGCGGCAGCGCCTACGGCCTGGCGGCGGCGGACGGCGCGATGCGCTTTTTTGAAGAGCTCGGCGAGGGCATGGACGTGGGCGTCAGCCGCGTGCCGATCGTGCCCGCGGCGGTGCTGTTCGACCTGGGCGTCGGCCGCCCGGACGTGCGTCCGAATGCGGACATGGGCTATGCCGCCTGCCGGGTGGCGTCCAACGTCGTGCGCCAGGGCGCTTACGGCGCGGGCTGCGGGGCCACGGTGGGCAAGCTGGTGCCCGGCGCCAATCCCGCGGGCGGCGGCACCGGCACGGCGAGCCTGACGCTCGCGGGCGGCGTGCACGTGGGCGCGATCGTCTGCGTAAACGCCTGCGGCGACGTATATGACCCCACCACGGGCGCGATCCTCGCCTGCGGGCATATCGGCGGGCGGCCCTCGCCCGCGCAGGCAGCCCTGACCGGCGCCAGGCTGGAGGGGCGCGTCGGCGAAAACACGACGCTGGGCGTCATCGCGACCGACGCGCGGCTGACCAAGGAGGAGGCGAACCGCCTCGCCCTGTCGGCGCACGACGGGTATGCGCGCGCGATTCGCCCGGTGCATACGATGATGGACGGCGACACCATCTTCTCGGTAGCCACGGGCGAACAGGAATGCAAGCTGCCCTTCCTCATGCTCTGCGCCGCGGCGGCGGAGGTTATGGCCCGCGCGATCGCCAACGCCGTGATCGCCGCCAAGGAAGCGGTATGATCGTCGGCATCGGGGTAGACGTCTGCGAAATCGCGCGCATCGAGCGCGCGATGGAAAAGGCGGGTTTCCTCCCGCGCTTCTTCACGCGGGAGGAGTGCGATTACGTGGCCGCGCGCGCGCAGACGGGCGCGCAGAGCGCGGCGGGGCTGTTCGCGGCGAAGGAAGCGATGCTCAAGGCGCTGGGCAAGGGCCTTGCCATCCCCATGCGGGATGTGGGGGTGACGCACGACGCCTTGGGCGCGCCGCAGGCCTGCCTGAGCGGCGCGGCGGCGAAACGGCTGGGCGAGCTGGGCGGCCGGCGGATGTTGCTCTCAATCTCGCACGACGGTGGCATGGCGGTGGCCATGGCGGTTGCGGAGGGATGAACATGCAAAAAGCCATCGCGCCCAGCGCGATGCAGGCGATGGAGCGCGCATTCATGCAGGATACGGGGTATCCGTCCCTATTGCTGATGGAGCATGCGGCCCAGGCGGTCGCGCAGGCGCTTCTCGGCCATGCGCAGAAGGAGGCCAAGGCCATCTTCGTCTGCGGTGCGGGGAACAACGGCGGCGACGGCTACGCCGCGGCCCGCCTGTGGCGGCAAATGGGCGGCAGGGCCGTCTGCTGCGCTGCCGCGCCTATCGAAGCGCTGGCGGGCGACGCCAAGCTGAATGCGCAGCTTTGTCTGCGCCTGGGCATCGAGATCGTGCCGGGGGAGCGGGGCCTGCCGCTTGCCGGCGCGTCGGCCGTGGTGGACGCGCTGTTTGGCACAGGGCTATCGCGCGATGTAGAGGGCGTTTTCGCCGCGCTCATCGCACAGATGAACGAGAGCGGCCTGCCCGTCGTCTCGGTAGACATCCCCTCCGGGGTGGACGGGGCGACGGGCCGCGTCATGGGCATCGCCGTGCGCGCGTTGGAGACGGTGACGTTTCACCGCCCCAAGCCCGGCCACTACCTGAGCCCGGGGCGTGAGCTGACCGGCCGCCTCACGGTGGCGCAAATCGGCATACCGCCGGCTTTTGACAGCGCGGACGGGCCGGACGTGCTGGAGGCGGACGATGCCCTGCTGCCCGTACGCGCGGCGGACGCGCACAAGGGGACCTGCGGGCATCTGCTCGTTCTGGCGGGTTCGCGCGGCATGGCGGGCGCGGCGGTGCTGTGCGCGCTGGGCGGCCTGCGCGGGGGTGCGGGGCTCGTCACGGCGGCCTGTGTACGGGACGTGCTGCCCGCGCTGCAGACGCAGGCGTTTTGCGCGATGGCCGCGCCCGTGGCGGAGGCGGACGGCGCCTTTTGCGCGCGGGGAGCGCCGCAGATCGAGCGATTGGCGCAGGGCAAGCAGGCGGCGGTCGTAGGCCCCGGGCTCTCGCAGCGGCCGGAGGTTTGGCAGGCCGTGCGCGGCGTCGTACAAAGCGACATGCCCAAGGCTGTGGATGCGGACGCGCTGAACCTGCTGGCGCGCGAGGGGGCGGCGCCCGGGCCGCGCACCGTGCTGACCCCGCACCCGGGCGAGGCCGCGCGCCTTCTCAAAACGGACGTCTTCGCGATAGCGAAAGACCCCGTCGCCGCGGCGGTCGCCCTGCGGGAGCGTCTGCGTGCGGTCGTGCTGCTCAAGGGGGCCACGACGGTGATCGCGGGGGAGCGGGGCGTCACCCTGATGCCCGTGGGCACCTGCGCTATGGCGACCGGCGGCAGCGGCGACGTGCTGGCGGGCCTTTGCGGCGCGCTGCTGTGCCAGGGGATTCCACCGTACGAGGCGGCGCGGGCGGCGGCGCTGTGGCACGCCCGGGCGGGCGTGCGGGCCGAGCGCGCGCTGGGCACGCGGCAGGTGACGGCGCTGGACATCGCAGCGCATCTGTAGGGGCGCGAATTGGGTTGAACCGCGAAAGGGCGCGCACATAGAATATAGGGCAGGGGAACGGGGCCGAAATGCTTTCGGAGTGTGGTAGGCCATGTTCAAACGCGGAGAAATTTACTTTGCCGACCTGGACCCTGTCGTGGGTTCGGAGCAGGGCGGGGTTCGGCCCGTGCTGATCATTCAAAACGATATGGGCAACCGCTACAGCCCGACGGTGATCGTCCTGGCGATCACGTCGCGCATGGGCAAGACGAAATTGCCCACGCACGTCGTCATCCCGGCGGGGGAGAGCGGGCTGCAAAAGGATTCGTTGATTCTGGCTGAGCAGGTGCGCACGCTGGAAAAGCGGCGGATGGGCCGTCGCGTCGGTCAGCTCCCGGAGGAGCTGATGCGCCGCGTGGACGACGCCATGCGCGTATCGCTCGGCTTTTCGCCTAAAGAGGCGTAAACATGCGGGCGCGGGTTACCGCGCCCGCCCTATCTGATTTACGAGGAGAAACGTGCATGCAGGATCGAAAGAAACTCAAGAACATCGCCAAGGCCTATGCGCAGATGGCGCTCGGCTGCCTGATCGCGGGCATCTCGTTTTCGCAGTTCTTCGTGCCCAACGACATCGCCCCCGGCGGCGTAACGGGCATCGCCACGTTGATCGCCGCGGGCACAAGTTGGCCGGTCGGCCTGCTCAGCGCGGTGCTCAACGTGCCGCTGTTCCTGGTCGGCTACAAGGCCGTGGGGCGCCGGTTCGTCCTGCGCTCTTTCCTGTCGATGCTGGGGCTTTCGCTGTGCATCGACTTATTGCCCCAGCAGGCGGTGACGCACGACATGATGCTCGCCAGCCTCTACGGCGGCATCCTGCTGGGCATCGGGCTGGGGTTGGTGCTGCGCGGCGGCGCGACGACGGGCGGCACGGACCTGGCCGCGCAGCTGGTACATAACCGCTTCCCCGTCATCTCGGTGGGCACGTTCCTCTTCGGCATCGACTGCGTCGTCGTATGCGCGGCGGGCGTCGTCTTTGATCCGCAGGCCGCGCTTTGGGCGCTCATCGCGCTGTTTATTTCCACCAAGGTGATGGACGTCGTGCTGCAGGGGTGGAATACCGCGCATCAATTCTTCATCATTTCAGACAGCGCGGAGTCAATCGCCCGGCGGATCAATCAGGAGATGGACCGCGGCGCGACGCTGCTTTGCGCCCGCGGCAGCTACAGCGGCGAGGAGAAGGGCATGGTCTTTTGCGTCATCAATAAAAATGAGATGACCCAACTCAAGGAGATCATCGCCGCGGAGGACGAACGCGCGTTCGTTACCGTCAGCGAAGTGCATGAGGCGATGGGCGAAGGCTTCGCCGGCCTCAAAAAGCCCCATTGACTTTGTGAAAAATGGTAAAATATTTTCGCGTTTCCAAGCAAAACCCGCTTCCAAAAAGGCTCAAAACCTGCTACAATACAGATGGACATGCTGCCGGGGTGGGCCTGGCGGCGCAATATGCTAAGGAGGTTTTCTCATTATGAAGAAATTGGCTTCTGTGTTCTTGGCGCTGGTCATGGTGCTGAGCATGGCGTCCTTCGTCTCTGCGGAGGATACCTACGAGTTGGCGCTGATCACCGACATCGGCACCATCGACGACAAGTCCTTCAACCAGGGCGCCTGGGAAGGCGTCGTGGCCTATGCCGAGGCGAACGGCGTCAGCCATAAGTACTACAAGCCGACCGAAAAGTCCACCGACGCTTACCTGGCCGCGATCGACCTGGCCATGAACGCGGGCGCGAAGACGATCGTGACCCCGGGCTTCCTGTTTGAAGAGCCGATCTTCATCGCGCAGGACATCTACCCCGAGGTCAACTTCATCCTGCTGGACGGCGAGCCGCACGATGCGGATTACGCCTATCGTACCGAAAAGAACGTCATGCCGATCCTGTACGCAGAGCAGGAGGCGGGCTTCCTGGCGGGCTACGCGGTCGTGAAGGCCGGCTACACCAAGCTGGGCTTCATGGGCGGCATGGCGGTGCCGGCGGTCATCCGCTACGGCTACGGCTTCGTGCAGGGCGCCGAGAAGGCGGCCGAGGAGCTGGGCCTCACTGAGATCACCATGAATTATCACTACACCGGCGGCTTCGACGCGACCCCCGAGGCGCAGACGCTGGCGGCTTCCTGGTACAATGACGGCGTAGAGGTCATCTTCGGCTGCGGCGGCGCGGTCGGCAACTCCGTCATGGCGGCGGCCGAGGCGGCCGGCAAGTACGTGGTCGGCGTCGACGTCGACCAGAGCGGCGAATCCGACACGGTCATTACCTCCGCGATGAAGGGACTGTCTGCCTCCGTCGAGGCGGCGATCGCCGACATCTACGCGGGCGCGTTCAAGGGCGGCGAGACCGCCGTATTCAGCGCCAAGAACAACGGCGTGCAGCTGCCGATGGCGACCAGCAAGCTGGGCGACTTCGACCAGGCTGCCTACGACGAGCTCTTTGGCAAGATCGTCTCCGGCGAGTATGAGATCAACGCCGATACCGAGGCGGATGTGACCACGCTGGGCACCATCGTGAAGGTCACTGTCGTCGAGTAATATCCCTTTAAAGTAAGCTCAAAAGAGCGGGCGGGCGTCGATCGCCTGCCCGCTTTTTCAAGGAATCATCTTTCCATTTGTTGACGCTTTTGCCGTACAATGCCGGACGCACGGCAAAAGCGCCGGCCGACTCAAATGCGTACTGAAGGAGTGAGATCATGGACTACGTCATCGAGATGCTGCACATCACGAAGGTCTTTCCAGGCATCGTCGCCAACGACGACGTGACGCTGCAGCTGCGGCGCGGGGAGATCCACGCGCTGCTGGGCGAGAACGGCGCGGGTAAATCGACGCTGATGAGCGTGCTGTTCGGCCTGTATCAGCCGGAGGCGGGCGCGATCAAGAAGGACGGCAAAGAGGTCCGTATCAAGGACCCCAACGACGCCAACGCGCTGGGCATCGGCATGGTGCACCAGCACTTCAAGCTCGTGCATAACTTTACGGTGCTGGAAAACATCATCCTCGGCGTGGAGACGACGCAGCACGGATTTCTCAAGATGGACGACGCGCGAAAGAAGGTCATCGCCCTTTCTGAGCAATACGGCCTCAAGGTCGACCCCGACGCGCTGATTTCTGAAATCACCGTGGGCATGCAGCAACGCGTGGAGATCCTCAAGATGCTCTACCGCGACAACGAGGTGCTGATCTTCGACGAGCCGACTGCCGTGCTGACCCCGCAGGAGATCGACGAGCTGATGCACATCATGAAGCACCTGACGCAGGAGGGCAAGTCGATCCTCTTCATCACCCATAAGCTCGAGGAGATCAAAAAGGTGGCGGACCGCTGCTCCGTGCTGCGCAAGGGCAAGTACATCGGCACCGTGGAGGTCGCAAATACCTCCAAGGAAGAGATGAGCGAGATGATGGTCGGCCGCAAGGTGAGCTTTGAGGTCGAAAAGGCGCCCGCTCAGCCGGGCAAGCCCGTGCTCGTCGTGCAAAACATGACCGTGCGCTCTAAGCACCACCACAAGCCGCTGGTGGACAACGTCAGCTTCAACGCCCGCCGGGGCGAAATCGTGTGCATCGCGGGCATCGACGGCAACGGCCAGTCCGAGCTCGTCTACGCGCTCACGGGCCTGATGCCGGTAGAGAGCGGCAAGGTATTCCTCGGCGAGCGCGAGATCACGCATCTTTCCGTGCGCGAGCGCAACGTGGCGGGCGTCAGCCATATCCCGGAGGACAGGCACAAGCACGGCCTCGTGCTCGACTATTCGCTGGCGGAAAACCTTGTGCTCAAGCAGTACTTTATGAGTCGCTTTGAAAAACACGGCTTCTTGCAGTTCGATGAGATCGAGCGTTACGCCGAAAAGCTGATCGCGGATTACGACATCCGCAGCGGCCAGGGGGCCAAGACGGCCGCGCGCAGCATGTCGGGCGGCAACCAGCAAAAGGCGATCCTCGCGCGCGAGATCGACCTGGGCAGCGACCTGCTCATCGCGGTGCAGCCCACGCGCGGCCTGGACGTGGGCGCGATCGAATACATCCATAGGCAGCTCGTGGCCCAGCGCGACCGGCAAAAGGCGGTGCTGCTCGTCTCGCTGGAGCTCGACGAGGTGCTGGGCGTGGCCGATCGCATCCTCGTCTTGTTCGAGGGGCGCATCGTGGCCGAGCTGGAGGCCAAGAACACCACCGCACAGGAGCTGGGCCTGTACATGGCCGGCAGCAAGAAGGAGTGAGAAGCCATGCGAAAAATGCTCGAATCCAAAGGGTTTTCCAGCGTCGCTTCGTCCCTGATTGCCATCGTCGTAGGTCTGCTGTTCGGCTTTGCGATCCTGCTCATCTCCAACCCGCAGCAGGCGGTGCAGGGCCAGGGCATCATCATGGCGGGCGGCATTACGGGCGGCATGAAGGGGCTGGGCCAGGTGCTGTACTTCGCCACGCCCATCATCATGACGGGCCTTTCCGTCGGCTTTGCCAACAAGACGGGCCTGTTCAACATCGGCGCGGCGGGGCAGTTCATCGTGGGCGCGTTCGCGGCGGTGTACGTGGGCGTGCACTGGACCTTCCTGCCCGGGGCTACGCACTGGATTGTGGCGATCCTCGCGGCGATGGTCGCGGGCGGCCTCTGGGGCGCGGTGCCCGGCATCTTCAAGGCGTTTCTCAACGTCAACGAGGTCATCTCCTCGATCATGATGAACTATATCGGCATGTACGGCGTCAACTATCTGGTCAAGCAGACGGTCTACAACCAGCTCAAGAACGAATCCATGAACGTGGCGGCGAGCGCCGTGCTGCCCAAGGCCGGGATGGACGCCGTCTTTAAAAATGTGCTCGCCGGCGGCAAACGGCTGGACATCTCCAGCGTGAACGCGGGCATTCTGATCGCGATTCTGATGGCCGTCGTCATCTACATCCTGTTGAGCAAGACGACGTTCGGCTATGAGCTCAAGGCCTGTGGCTACAACCGCTTCGCCAGCCGGTATGCGGGCATCAACGAGCGGCGCAACATCGTGCTTTCCATGGTCATCGCGGGCATGCTCGCGGGCCTGGGCGGCGCGCTGCTGTACCTGGCCCCGGGCAGCGGCAAGCATATCGTCGTGGTCGACGCCCTCGCGGCGGAGGGATTCAACGGCATCCCGGTCGCGCTGCTGGGCATGAACAACCCCATCGGCATCATCTTCTCGGGCATCTTCATCTCGTACATCACGCTGGGCGGCAACTACTTGCAGCGGCTCAATTACATGCCCGAAATCATCGATATCATCATCGCCGTCATCATCTACTTCAGCGCGTTCTCGCTGCTCGTCAAGCAGTTCATCGCGCGCAAGGTGCAGCGCCGGGAAATGCGCGAGGAAAAGGAGGGCAAATAAATGGAGATTTTGTACTTCCTCGTTCAGCAGACCATGTTTTTCTCCATCCCGCTGTTGATCGTCGCCTTGGGCGGCATGTTCTCCGAGCGCAGCGGCGTCGTCAACATCGCGCTCGACGGTATCATGATCATGGGCGCGTTCTGCGGCATCTTCTTCATCAACAGGATGCAGTCGTCCATGAGCGGGCAGGCGCTGCTCTTGCTGGCGGTCCTGGTCTCTATGGCGTCAGGCACGATCTTTTCGGTGCTGCACGCGTACGCCGCCGTCAACCTGCGCAGCGACCAGGTCATCTCCGGCACGGCGCTCAACATGTTCGCGCCGGCCTTCGCCATCTACATGGCGCGCTCGCTGCAGTCGAACGGCGTGCAGCAGGTGCAGTTTACCAACACATTCCGCATCGAGAAGGTGCCGGTGCTGGGCGATATCCCGGTGCTGGGCAATCTACTCTTTCAAAACTGCTACATTACCACGTATATCGGCATCGTCATCCTCGTCGCGGCGGCGGTGGTGCTCTACAAAACGAAGTTCGGCCTGCGGCTGCGCGCGTGCGGCGAGCATCCGCAGGCGGCCGATTCGGTTGGCGTCAACGTGTACAGGATGCGCTACGCGGGCGTGTTGATCTCCGGCGCGCTGGGCGGCCTGGGCGGCCTGGTGTTCGTCATCCCCACGTCCACAAACTTCAACGCGACGGTGGCGGGGTACGGCTTCCTAGCGCTGGCCGTGTTGATCTTCGGCCAGTGGAAGCCGGTGCGCGTGCTGCTCGCGGCCTTCTTCTTCGGGCTTATGAAGACGCTGGCCTCCGCCTACTCGGGCATCCCCTTCCTCGCCTCATTGTCGATCCCCAGCGATTTTTACAAGATGTTCCCCTACATCGCGACGCTGGTGGTGCTCGCCTTTACATCGAAGAACTCGCAGGCGCCCAGGGCGAGCGGCGTCCCGTACGACAAGGGCGGCAGGTAAAGAACAAAAACTGTCGGCAAGTAGCAATTCGGAGGGCTTCGGCCCTCCGAAATTTTTTTGCGTTTGGTGTACAGATGTGTACCGGGAAGGGTTGACAAATGCGGTGGACAATTGTACAATGTCGGTAGACGGATGATTACCAGGAGAAAATCGATCGGAGGACGACGCGATGACAGATGAACGCACGCCGCTGACGGACGCGGAATGGAAGATCATGACCCTGCTGTGGGAGCAAAGCCCCATGACGATGCCGCAGATCACCCACGCGCTGGAAGGAGAGACCGGCTGGACGAAGCACACGGTGATCACCCTGCTCAAGCGAATGATGCAAAAGGGCACCGTGCGCATGGAGGAGGCGGAGCCCGCCCGGCGCTATTATCCCTGCGTGGAGAAGGACAAGGTCGCCCGCGAGCAGACGCAGACGCTGCTTTCGCGCCTGTTCGAGGGCCGCGCCTCGCTCATGGTGAGCAACATGGTCGAGCAGGGCGAGCTGACGGACGGCGAAGTAGACGAGCTGATGGAGATCTTGAAGAAGGCGAAGCAACAGCTGTAAGCGTGAAGAGAGGGGAGAAACGGGATGACCTTTGTCCTGCATCATTTGATCGAGGCGAGCGTTGGGGCGGCGATTTTGGTCCCGCTCATCCTGCTCGCGCGCAGGTTTTGCCGCGTGCGCGTGGGCAGCCGGACGATCTACGCTGCGTGGTTGCTGGTGGCGCTGCGGCTCATGCTGCCTATCTCGCTGCCCAACCCGCTGCTGGGGATGAAGAGCGCGCCTGACGGATGGAGCGCCCCGCCTGCCCCGCGCGCGCCACAGGCGGTTTGGCAGGCGCCGCATACCCAGGCGGGCGTAACGGCCGCCGCACAGCCTCTTGAGGAGATCGACGCGTTCACGTCCGGCGCGCGGCAGCAGGAAAACGCCGAGCTGGCGCCGGAGCCGATCGCGCCGAGTTCGCCTTTATCGGCGCGGCGGGCGGCGATGGCCGTCTATCTGGCGGGCGCTGTGCTCGCCGCCGGAATCGTCGCTGCGATGAACGTGCGATTCCGCGTACGGCTGGCCCGTGCGCGCGTGGGCCTGCTGGACGGGGAAGCCAGGGCGGCGTATGAGGCGCTGTGCCGGGAAAACGGCGTGCGTCCCTTGCCGGTGTGGCTGTGCGATCCGCTGCCCAGCGCATGCCTGGTCGGCGTGAGCAGGCCGTTTATCGCCCTGCCGCTGACGGTAAAGCGCGCGGACCTGCGCCTGACGCTCCTGCACGAACTGAGCCATGCGAAGGCGGGGGATGCGCTATGGAGCCTCGTGCGCAGCGCATGCCTGGTGCTGTTCTGGTTTCATCCGCTGGTCTGGCTGGGCGCTCACGCCTCTAGGCTGGATGCGGAGATGGCCTGCGACGAACGTGTGGCGAAAAGCCTGGGCGACGCGGAGCGCATCTCGTATGCAGAGATGCTCGTGCGCATGGCTGTGCGCCGCGGCGTGCCTGCGCTGGGCGTGCTGGCGACGGGCATGTCGATGAACGGCGGACGGATGCGTGCGCGCGTGCGCGGCATCGTGCAAAGCCGGGCGGTGTGCCGGCGGGCGATCGCCGCGGCCATGCTGCTGGGCGCGGCGCTGCTGACATTGACGTTCGCGACGGCGGAAGCACCGCAGATGGACGCGCCGGACGCCGGCGGGTCGCCCACCGGCGCAGACGAGGCGGCCTGGCGCGCGGTGGACGCGGACGTGCTTACGGCGCTGGGCTTCCCGGCCGACGCGATCCGCGTGCGCCCGGGCGCGTGCGAGGTGGCGTATTCGTCGCTTTCACAGGTGTGGACCGCTTCCTATATAGATGTGGAATCGAACCGCCAGGTCGCACGGGAGCTGGACGCGGCGCAGACCGTCCGCTACGATGCGCCCGGCCCCTGGAACCTGCGACTCGACCGGGCCGACGGCGGCGAGGCCTACACCCTGACGGTGGACGAGACGGGTGACGTGCTGTCCTTTGCGTATGAACCGCAGGGCTGGGGCGAGGTCGTGCGCACGGAGGTCGGCATTCCGCAGGAAGAGGGGCGCGCCGCCACTTATCAGATGCCCCTGTCTACCTCGCTTGAAATCGATACCGAGCTCGGCCGCCTGGTCGAGGCGGCGACGGGCATGGACGGCAAAGCGGTCACGATCAACGCGAGCGCCTACGCCGCGGTCTACGCGGACGGCACGCGCGTGCGCAAGGCTGTGGCGCGCACGAAGGATGCGGCGGACCTTTGGCTCCTGAGCGTTCAGTGCGAGCCGCTGCGCATCCTCTCGATGGTGTATAAGCCGGGGGAGCCCATGCTTTCAGAATACGTGACCGTCGAGCCGACGCAGGCGGAGGCGCTGGCGGGCGTAAAGACGTATCTTCTGGAGGCGGGATGGACGCAGGCGGAGATAGACGCCCCAACCGTCAGCCGGGAAGATGAAAACACGACGGCCCATTTTTACGGCGAATCGGCGCAGGGTAGCCGCGACGGCTGGTATGTAAGGTACGATTTGACGTACCGCCAGGGCCTCGACCTGTGGCGTGGGGACATGCGGACCGACGCTGCGGAGCGCCGCCCCATCGCGCAGGACGAGCGGGAGCGGGTAGCGCAGGCGGCGCGTGCATTCGTCCAGCGTACGCGCCTGGGGAGCTATGGGCTTGAGATCAGCGCTGTAGAGGTAGAAGACGCGATTCAAATCTATCCGGACAGCGAGGTGGCGCGCGTATGGGTGCGCTATGACGACGCGTACGCGCTCCGCGCGGACGAGCTGCGCATCCGCCTGGAGCCGCAGGCCGTGCTCCAGATGCGCTATACCTATGAATCTGTCCCGCTGACGCAGGAGCAGATCGCGCAAAGTGCGCGGCGCTACCTGGCGGAGGAAGCCGGCCTTGCGGCGGATGCGCCCATCGTGACGGTTCGGCAGGCGGAGCAGGCGCTGTATGCGTACGGCGAGACGGCGGCAGGCGCCCGGGACCTATGGACGGTGCGCTTTGACGTAGCGGGGCGCGACGTGAGCGCCTTCTGGACGGCGGACGCGGACTTGACGGGCGGCGGCGAAGCGCGGACGCGCGCGCTGGCGCCGGAGGAGAAGAACGCCGTGACGGAGCGCGCGTGGCTGTTCGCCAACGGCCGGGGCGGCAGCGCCATCCAAAGACTTACGGTATCCGAATCGGCAAATTTGGTAAATGGCAGGGAATTGGTAGATGCATACGTCTTATACAGGGACGGGGCTGTCGACGGGCTCTCTATCGCGCTCAAGGACGAGGCCGTACACGCGTGGGCGCCGCTGGAAGAGACGAATGCGCGCTACGCGCAGGCGGCTGAGGCGCTCGCGTTGGCGGCCGCGCCGGATGCGGACGACGAGGCGGCTTGGCGCGCGGTGGACGCGGACGTGCTTACGGCGCTGGGCTTCCCGGCCGACGAGATCCGCGTGCGCCCAGGCGTATGCGAGGCGTCGTACGGGTCGCTCGGCACGGAATGGACCGTGCTGGCGACGGCGCCGCAGGCGCGGTTTGCCGAAGGGACGATGCGTTTTGAGATGCCCGGCCCTTGGACGTTGTCGCTTGAGCATACGGCAGGCGGCGCTTCTTATGCTCTCACGGTGAACGAGCTGGGCGGTGTGGAGGGCTACCTTTACGAGCCTGTGCGGGGCGGCTTGGGCGAGGTCGTGCGGACAGAACCTGTCGAGGGCATTTTTTCGCCCAAGGATCTGCGCGAGACCGGGACGCTGGCGTATACGACCTGGGAGGAGACGGATAACGCGCCCAGCCGCCTCATAAGGCAGGCGCTCGGCGTCGGCACAGACGAAGCGGTTTATGGGAGCGTCTACGCAGAGGTTTACGCGGACGGGACGCGCGTACGAAAATACGCCGTACGGCCCGCGCACGCGGAAAGCTGGGTCTTCCGCGTGCGGATGGAACCGCTTTGTATCCTCTCCGCGCAATACTTCCCGGAGGGAAGCGGGGAGGCGGACTTTTCGGTGTTGGAAACGCCGGAGGAGGCAGAGGCGTCCATCAAGGATTACCTCGCCCGCGCAGGCTGGACGCCGGCGGAAATCGATATGCCACTCGTCCGTACAGACGACGGCGGTATATATTACGGCGAAACGGATCGCAACGCGCAGGACGGCTGGTATGTTTCCTACCATGCAAGCAGGCGTTACGTCGATAACTTCTGGCGTGCGGATATGCAAAAGGATGCGCAGGCGCAGCGTCCCCTTACGGAAGGGGAGCGGGCTTGGGCGATCGAGAAGGCAAAGGCGTTTTTGCAGAAGCATCGTCTAAGCACGTACGACCTCACGATCGGGGAGATCGCGGTGGACGACGCGGTGCAGCGCTATTCGGACGGCGACGTCGTTCGCGTCCGGGTGAATTATCCGGATAAAAACTACGTGCGCACGGACGCGTTGTGCATCCGTCTGGAGCCGGAGGCCGTGCTGAAAATGGACTATACTTGGGATGAAATCGATCCGCAAGACGGACGGGAAACGTCGCAGGCAGCGCGTATCGAAGACGACGGGCGTGATGAGGAAGAAAAAGGGGCGCCCACGCCGCAAGTTGAGGAGGCGTTCCTCTCGTATCTGGACGCCGTGATGCGGGTAGACGGTTATGCGTATACGGATCGAAGCGTTTCGCCGGAGCGCGACGGCTGGACGATGCGCGGACAGGACGGGCGCAAGTCCTTTGAAATCCATATGAACGCACAGGGAAACGTAGACTATGCCGCCTGGAGCGACGGCGAAGCTTTGACTGGAACCGAGCAGGCACAGGACATGGAATGGACCTGGACGGACGAGCAAAAGAGGCTCGTTGCCGTCCTCGAGCCGCGCGGGCCCGGAAACGAACGCTGCGAATGGCAGCAGGAAATACAGGTCTATCCGAGCCGGCGCACGCGCGACGCCAGGATCTGGTGGGAAAGTACCGCCCTGGGGTATGTGGTGACGCTGGACGCCGACACGCACCGGGTCGTAGGGATTCAGGCGGCAGACGCGGCGCAGCTGGGCCTCGAAGCGCGGGCGTCGTACGACGAAGCCGCGGCCCGGCGCGCGGGAAGCGCTTACCAGCAGGTCAGCGGCGGCAGCTGCGGCGCGGCGAACGAGTGCGACGCAGAGGTTGAGCGCGAGGGCGATCGCTTCTATCACCGATTGGTCGACCGGGAGACGGGGGCGGCTTTCGCCCTGCTGGAGATGGACGCGGAGACGTATAGACCGCTTTCGCTTCTCGATTTGCGCGCGGAGGCGGACGAAGCGGCGTCGTTGGACGAGACGCTTTATACGGCCGCCATCACCATCGCGGAGGACCATCTGATGCGTCAGTATCTGTATGGCCTGGAACTGCAAATCACGAGCTCTCGCGTAATGGACGCGCGTAAGCGGGAGGCTTCGCTTGATTTTTACACATTGCCTTTGCAGAATAAAGCGACGATGGAAGCCCTACGGCAGGAAGCGACGAAGCAGGCGGCCGGGGAAGCCTGCATTGAGGCGGAAGTACAGATCGACGTGAGCGACGGACGGACGTTTCAGCTGCGCGTAGATGCGCGGCACGGCGGCGTCTTCGCGTGCTATGAACGGACCGAACCGTAACAGGAGATGACTGTCGACAAACCTATCGAAGTCAGACAAACCAAAAGCCGTCTGCAAGACTGTAATCGTATCCGCC
>JAEYAR010000012.1 GCA_023404715.1 Bacillota bacterium
CTCTCATCTCTGTTTCTGTTCCGGCCTCTTAACGGAGGCTTCCAATGGGCCTGAGCCGTATGCGGGGAAACTCGCTTGTACGGTTCTTTGAGGGGAAAGCGGCGGTAACGACGCTGACCTACTCGGAATTTTTCCGCCCTGTCTTTAAGACGCATTCTGTGGTATAATGCGTCTTAATCTTTAGGTGCGGAGGGTTGTGGATGCTCTATTTTCGCAGGCGGCAATTTGGCGTATACAAGGTCTTGCTCGCTTCCTTTTTGCTCATGCTCTCGCTATCGGCGGCAGCGAACCTGCTCGCCGCGCTAAAATCCAACCAAATACTGATGGGCGAAATCGAGCGGGCGAACGACGCGAGCCTTGAGGCGCTGCGGATGTCCTTTGACGATGCGTTCACGGTCTTGCAGGAATGGTGCACCGAAGTATCGCTCGATACGCAGATCAATACCCTAATCGCCCAACAGGGGGAGAGGCGCAGCCCGCAGAGCCCATACCTGAACGTGCAGGTCGTCAAGCGCCTGTCCGAGGTGCGCTTTGCCTCCAGTTACGTCAGCGGCCTGTACTTATACCTGCTCGAAGACGACTACGTGCTGACGCCGGACGGAAAGTATTCGTCTGAAGAATACTTTCAGATGTTGTTTTCCGGCGGCGGCGAGCTCACGCTGGAGGCCTGGAAGGAGATGCACGCGCAGCCCTTTTTTAGCCAGTATGAGACGTTGAGCGTGGACCCCAGCAGCGCGCAGCGCAAATCCTTTCTGTTATACGGGCTGCCGGTCGGCGCGGCCTCGCAGCGCAGCGCCGTGCTCGGCATGGAGCTGAGCATCCAAAATCTTAACCGCCTGGTGACGAAGAGCGAATGGCTTTCGGGCGCGGCCGTGGGCATCGTAGACCATGCGGGCAACATCATCTCCCTGGGCAACGAGGCGGCGGAAGGGCTGCTTAGCCGCGTTCAGCTCCATGAGGGCGGAGCCCGGATGCAGCTGGAGGAGATCGACGGCCAGAAGGTTTACGTGACCGATATCGCCTCCGGGGTGAACGACTGGCGGTATATATCGCTCGTGCCGCAGGCGGTCTATCTCAGGCCACGCAACACGCTCATCGCCACCTTTGCCGCGGTGCTCGGGGCGACGCTGGCCATCGGGCTAGCGCTCTCCCTTTTGCTGGCACGCGCGCACGCCCGGCCCGTCAAACGGCTCGTGCAGATGATGGATGCGCCAAAGTTCGCCGGGGGGTATAAGGACGAGAATGAATACGCGGTGTTGGAGCGCTCTATTGTATCTGTCAAGCGGGAGAACTGGGCGCTCAGCGAGCTCAACCGGGGTCAGGAGAGCACGATGCGCCGCCGGTTTCTCAAATCGCTTTTGCAGGGGACGCTCGTGGACGAATATGAAATCGAGGGTGTGCTGCGCGAATGCGGCATGCGCTTGCAGGGGGATCGCTACGCGCTGGCCCTGTTCGATCTGAGCGGTGCGCAGGGCGCTGCGGAGGCGCGCTATGGCGCGCTGGAAGAGGCGCTGCAAGCGCGCCTGTTTGCGCAGCTGGACGGCACGTCCGTGCTGCTGGAGGATGCGGCCTGCGTGATCCTGAGCGTGGATGCGCCGGCTCATGCCCGGATCCGCGCGTGCCTGGAGGCTGTGATCGAGGCCTTTGAGACGGACAACGGACCGCTTGTCGCCTGTGTGAGCACGCCGCAGACGGATGCGGGCGGCATTCACGCGGCTTACCTGGAGTGCTGCGAGCTGCTGGAATACACGCGGCTGATGGGCGTGCACGGCGTACGCTTTTACGAGGACATGCCCGGACGCAGCGAGAATAAAGCCGTCAATGTCCTGGTCGCCGAGGAGAAGGTCGTCAACCTCCTGCGCGCGGGGCAGTATCCGCAGGCGCAGAAGGTGCTGGACGAGATGCTGGACGAGACGTTCAGCATCGGCGGTATGTCGATCCAGGCGATGAAGTGCAACCTGTATGGGTTGATCTATTCCCTCAGCCGCGCCATCGGCACGCCGCAATCGGCGCAGCAGCTGCCGGTACTGGAAAGGCTGCGCCCTGTGGAGAGGCTGATGGTCTGCAAGAGCGTGCAAGACCTGCGCAGGGAGATGAACGCGCTGCTGCGCGAGATGGACGAGGCGGTAAAGGCGTCTAACCCGCCGCGCGCCGAGGGGGCGGAGCTGCTGGACGGCGCCGCGGCCTTCATTCAGGCGCGCTATGCGCAGCAGGATTTGTCGGTCTCCATGGTGGCAGAGGCGATGGGCGTCTCGCCGGTGGCGATTACGCGCTTGTTTCAGCGCCTTTTGGGCATGGGCACCCTCGACTTTATCCACCATACGCGGTTGCAAATGGCCAAGCAGCTGCTCACCGGCGGCGAGCGGAGCATCCGCGAGATCGCGGAGCTGACCGGCTACAACAACAGCGTCACGTTTATCCGCGTGTTCAAAAAGTATGAGGGCGTAACGCCGGGGCAGTACAGGGAAAATGAGCAAAAGCGATAAACCTTAAAAAGAGCCGCTTTGAAGAGCTGCTTAAAAATAGTATAGGACTGTTTTTGGGAAACGGCGTAGCTTCGGCTATGCTGTTTTTCCGTTTGACTTGTCGGGCGTATAACTTCCTTAAAATTCTTCTGCAAACAGGCGAGTAATCATGGCTGCTATTTGTCTGCGCAGCACCTTTAAATCTATATTATTATGATAATGGAAAGCGTGCTCTTGCCCTAAAATATCGGCCAAAGTATACAGTAGATACATCTTTTCGGACACATTTTGTAGGGTGACATTGGGATTGTCATAGGCTGTTACAAGCGACGATAAAATCATATCTTCATATGCCGCGAAGTGTTGCATGATTTCTGGACTTGACTCTTGCATAAGACCTAACTCATTTACTGCTTGCCTGGAATGGACATAGAGATTGATAAATAAATCAATACACTTATCAATAAGGACTTGCGTATCAACGGGTTTGGGGAGATTTTCTATTTCAACCAATAATGGCCTGAGGCGGCTATCGAGGAAGTATTCAAAAGAGGCAATATAAATATCTTTCTTGTCTTTGAAATAACTATATACTGTTCCTGTCGAAACTTCTGCCGCCTTTGCAATTTCTACGGTATTTGTGTTATAATAACCTTTTTTGCAGAATAACTCGAATCCGGCTTTGATAATTCTTGTTTTCTTTTCGATAGAGCGTTTCTGTATAGGTTTACGAATTGGCAAATCACCCAATCCAAGCACCACCTTTCACAAGAACAAGTATACCTTATAATGCGCATCCGGTCAATAAATATGAAGTATTATTCATGTTGACTTAAACGGCCTCGTCTGCTATAATGAGAATATGAAGCAACATTCATATTATGAAACCCAAAAAGGAGAAACGCATGCAAACACTACTGCTTCGTCAGCTTTGCAATGAGGACATCGCGCTGTTTGAAAAATGGTTATATATGCCTCACGTGGCGAAATGGTATCACGACCCGCTGGATTGGATGGATGAAGTGCGAAAAAGGCATGATGCATTTTCATTCTTACATCACTTCGTGGTAGAATGCGGCGGAAAACCTGTTGGCTTCTGCCAATATTACGAATATTGCCGTAGCGGAGAGGACTGGCATGGCAGCACAGACATAAACGGTACTTATAGTATTGACTATCTGATTGGTGATACTGAATATCTTGGCAAGGGATTCGGTAAAGGAATGATCCAACTGCTGATTGAAAAAATCAAGTCGCACAATAACGCAAATCGTATCATTGTGCAGCCGGAGCGAGAAAACAAGGCTTCTTGCAATACCCTATTGTCCTGCGGATTTTCCTTTGATGCAAATAATGAAATTTACATCATGGAATTATAATGCGTATGCCCAATGAGGGGTGTTCAATGGAAGCGGGCGTAACAAAACGGGCATATCGCCATTTAGACGATACGCCCGTTTTACTTGCCCCTTGTTTGACAGCTAGCCTATTTTGGTTTGTATTGATGTTGTTTATGAGCAGCCGCTTCAAGCAGCTCTTTTTTGTTTATGCAGCTTAATCGAGGAAAGCCTCGTTGATCTCGACCCCGAAGTCGCGCGCGATGGCGCGCAGGTTGTCGTCGGTGATCGTCTGGCGGATGCCCTGGCCGCAGGAGAGAGCCAGCACGTGGATTTGCGCGGCCTTTTCGATGGTATGCATGAGGCCGAACGTCGTATCGAAGTCTGGGCCGGAGACGAACAGGCCGTGGTGCGCCCAGACGGCGGCGTCGAACTCCTTCATCAGCTCGCTCGTGGCCAAGGCGATCTGCGGGCCGCCGGGCACCATCCACGGCACGACGCCTACGCCGTGGGGGAAGACGACCGGGCATTCCGTCGCGCTCTTCCACAGGGCGCGCGAGAAGTCGCGGCTGGTGAGCGGCAGTACATAGGTGAGCGCGATCACGTTCGCCGGGTGCGCATGGTAGATCACGCGGCAGGCGCCCTCCGTGGCGCGCACGCGGACCGCATGGTTCATGAAATGGCTCTCAAATTCGCTCGTGGGCCGTCCGCCCTTCTCGAGTCCCCAGACGATGCGGAAGCTGTCGCCGGCATCGTTGATTTCTACGATGCACAGGTTATCCTGCGGGGCGCGGGAGACGTTTTGAAAGTACTTGCCGCTCCCCGTGGCGATAAAGTGTTCGCCGGCCAGATGCGGGGCCTTTACGCCCATCTGCACGTAGGGGCGGTGAAAGGTGTAGTGCGGCTCCGCCTGCCGGGCCTCTTCCTCCGTCATGCGGTAGGTGAGGTTGCCGCCGTTGCGCTCGTGCCATCCCTGCCGCCAGCCGGATTCACAGGTGCGGATATAATCCTGAATGCACTCGATGTCGAAGATGCTGTTCATGCGTTTATCCTCCTTAGGCGCGCTTTGCGAGCACGTCCCGTTCGTATGCTTCAATCTGCTCCAGCCATCCCTCGCGCTCGGGCACGCCCGCGCGGCGGCAGGTTTCGTCCCAAACCGCGCCCCAGGGGTAGCCCTTGAGCTCTTCGTCCAGAGCGAGCAGGCGGGTGAACTGCGCGCCGTCCTGCAGGCGCCTGAGCGTCTCCCAAGGCGTCAGCAGGGCGATGAGCAGCGCGCGCTGCATGGCCCGTACGCCGACGACCCAGGCGGCGACGCGGTTGATCGACGCGTCGAAGAAGTCCAGTCCGATTAGCACCTTGGAGAGCGCGTCGTTTCGTACGATCTCCTTGGCGATCTCGCGCAGCTCGTCGTCCAGGCGCACGACGTGGTCGCTATCCCACCGCACCGGGCGCGTCACGTGCAACGGCAGTTTGTCAAAGCTGCACAGCAGCGCGGGAATCTTGTCGCTGACGACCTCGGTGGGGTGGTAATGGCCGTTGTCCAGCAGCGTATAGACACCCGGATGCTTCGCCGCGTAGGCGATGTAAAACTCGCTGGAGCCGACGGTGAACGCCTCCAGGCCGATGCCGAAGACCTTGCTTTCCACACAGTCGACGACGCCCGGCAGCTGCTCCTGAAAGATTTCGTCCAGGCTCTTTTGCAGGCGCAGGCGCGGCCCCAGCCGGTCCGCCGGCACGTCCTTGTAGCCGTCGGGGATCCAGACGTTGCACAGCACGGGCGTGCCCAGCGCCTTTGCGATGGCGGCGCAGATCCGGCGGCAGGCGATGCCATGGCGCACCCAGAACGCGCGCACCGCTTCGTCCGGCGAGGAAAGCGTCAGGTTGTCCTTCACCATGGGGTGGGAAAAGAACGTCGGGTTGAAGTCGATGCCCAGGCCACGCGCCTTCGCATAGTCGATCCAGGCCGCAAAGTCCTCCGGGAGGAGCGCGTCGCGCTCGTGCGGCTCGCCCTGGAATACCGCGTAGCTCGCATGCAGGTTGATGCGGTGCTTGCCGGGGATGAGGGAAAGCGCCTCGTCCATGTCCTGCATGAGCTCCGCCGGGGTACGGGCCTTGCCGGGATAGTTGCCGGTAGCCTGGATGCCGCCGGAGAGCGCCTGGCCCGCGTTTTCAAAGCCGGTCACGTCGTCGCCCTGCCAGCAGTGCATGGAAATGGGCTGTGCGAGCAGCTTTGCAATCGCCTGCTCGGCGTCGACGCCGATCGCGGCGTATTGGGCCTTTGCCAGTTCGTAAGCGTTCATGTGAAAAACCTCCTGTGATTGATTCGGGCTACAGAATCGCCCCTATCGATAGGTCTTGACGTCGAAGCTCTCGCGCACCAGGGCGCGCGCCTCTTCCCTCGTGTGAATTTCGCCTGCGCAGAGCATCTGCGCGAGCACGTTGCCCAGCGCCGTCGCTTCCACCGGACCTGCGGTGACGGGCCGTCCGCAGGCGCGGGCGGTGAGCTCGTTTAAGTATTCGTTCTTGCAACCCCCGCCCACGATGCAGACGCGGCGGATGGGGGCGCCCGTGAGCCGCTCCAGACGGCGAACCGTATCGGCGTAGCTGTCCGCAAGGCTATGGTAGACACAGGCGCACAGCTCGCCGGGCGTCCCGGGGACCGGCTGCGCGTGGGTCGCGCAGAAGCCTTGGACGGCTTGGGTCATGTTTTCCGGCGCGAGGAAGGAGGCGTCGTCCACGTCGATGCGGCCGGCAAAGCCGTCGGCCTCCCGCGCGGCCTGCGCGAGCGCGCCGAAGGCCGGCCTGCCGGGCAACTCGTTGCGGATGCATTGGATGATCCACAGACCCATGATGTTCTTGAGATAGCGGATGGCGCCGAAGCACCCGCCTTCGTTGGTGAGGTTCGCCAGGCGGCTCTCCTCGCTCAGCACGGGCGCAGGCAGCTCGACCCCCATGAGGCTCCACGTGCCGCTGGAGAGGAATGCGTCGCCCGGCTCGAGGGGCGAGGCGAGCACAGCGGCCGCCGTGTCGTGCGTCGGGGGCAGCACGACGTCGCAGGAGAACCCCACTTGCCGGGCGACTTCGGGCAATAGCGGACCGACACGCCCGCCAGGCTGGCGCAAGGGGCCGAACAGGCGGCGCGGGAGGCGCAGCGCGTCGATGAGCGAAATGTCCCAATCCCGCGCGGCGGCGTCCAAGAGGGCGGTCGTGGAGGCGTTCGTGTACTCGCCGGCTATCACGCCTGTAAGGCGGTAGTGCAGGTACTCGGGCATGAGCAGCATGCGCTGTGCGCGGGCGAGTATCTCCGGCGATTGCTCTCGCAGGGCCAGCAGCTGATATACGGTGTTGAACGGCTGCTTTTGAATGCCGGTGCGCGCGTAGTGCGCGGACTCGGACAGCGTACGGCAGAGCACGGCATCCATGCCCTGCGTGCGGCTGTCGCGGTAGGCGACGGTGTCGCCCACGCGGACGCCCTGCGCGTCCAACAGCGCGAAATCCACGCCCCACGTATCGATGCCCACGCTGGCCGGCACGACGCCTTGGGTTTTGCAGGCCGCCAGGCCGCGCAGCACGTGTTCAAAGAGCGCGTCCGTATCCCATACGAGGCGGTTCCCGCGACGCTGCATGCCATTTTCGAAGCGATACACTTCGTTCAGCGTCAGCCTTCCGTTTTCTAGGCGGCCGAGCATATGCCGCCCGCTGGAGGCGCCGATGTCGATGGCGAGATATGCGTTTTGCACAAGATCCCTCCTTCTTCGGTAGTCTGTCAGAATCAGTATACCGAAGTTTGAATCAAAAAGAAAGGACGTGATTTGAATGAAATCACGTCTTCATTTGCCTTCTGTAAGCGGCTGGAGTGAGGCCGAAACGCGAGCGGAACGCACGATGGAAATAGCTCGTGTTGTCGTAGCCGACGAGTTCGATGATCTGACCTACGTTTAGTCCGGTCGTGCGCAGCAGATAGGCGGCCTTATCCAGCCGCTTGCGGCTGAGCAGCTCTCGGTAGGTATGGCCGGTGGCGGCGTGTACGATGCGCGAGAGCCGGGCGAGCGGTACGCCGCCGCGTTCCGCCAGGGCATTCAGCGAGCTTTGCGCGTAATTCTCCTCGATATCGCGAAGCACGGCGAGCACGAGCGCATCCTGCTGCCGGGCGGGCTGCGCATACGAGGCGCTCGACAGACAGGCGGCCAAGTGCATGAAGAGCAGCTCCATCGTCGCCTTTTCAAGGCCGCGGCGCCCCGCGTCGGGGATGAGCAGGCTGTAGACCAGGATTTCAAGCAGGTTTTGAACAGGCAGCTCGTCGCCGACGTGGAAGAGCAAATAGCTGGGCATCCCTGCCTCGGGCTTAGGCTGCGGGCGCAGGCAGCCGGTGAGGAAGCGGCCGAGCAGCGTATCTTGCCCAATGCCCGCCGAAGCGGTATCGAAAAATTGCGGAAGGACGATGAAGTTGACGGCGATATCGCCCGCGTCGGCGCGGTCGATCGCATGGCAAGCGTTTGGGCTGAGCAGTAGCAGCTCGCCTGCCTTAAGCGTCACGGGCTGTGCGTCGTCGATGAGATGCTGCGTCTCGCCCTCGACCATGTAGAGCATTTCAACGTAGTTATGCCCGTGGCGCGGGAAGGGCGCGAAGCGCGTGTGCTTTCGTAGCGCGATCATCTGCCCGCGGCGCAGCATCTTATCTCGATCGACGGTGAAGTCGCGCGCGTAGGTATAGGCGGCGCGGTCTACCTGTGCGCCGCGCAACAGGCGCTCTTCCTCGGGGGTTACGGCCCGCAGCCGTTTGACCAACTCCTCGCGCATGGGTTCGTCCCCTCCATTCGGTCAGGATCTATTCTTTTGTCCATTTCGCCGTTCGGGATTGCGATCCTTCCGCAACGGTGAAAAATCGGTCAAAGATAAAAATGGAAGGATATGAGGCTAAAAGTGCGGGATAAGCGCGGAAAAGGAAGCAGAAAATAAGGCGGATTCGATTGAGTGACGAAATGGGGGCCGTAAAGGCGATGATCGAGCTTTCGCACATTGTCAAGACGTATCAAATGGGGGATGCGCAGGTAGAGGCGCTGTCGGATGTGAACCTCGTTGTTGAAAGAGGGGAATTCGTCGCGGTGATCGGACCGTCGGGCTCGGGCAAGTCGACCCTGATGAACATCATGGGCTGCCTGGATCGGCCGAGCGCAGGCGCGTACAGGCTGGATGGACAAAACGTGGAACTGCTAGGCCAGAATGAACTGGCGGCGGTACGCGGCAGGAAGATCGGTTTTGTCTTTCAGGGTTTTCAGCTCTTGCCGCGCCTGACGGCGCTTGAGAACGTGGAGCTGCCGCTGATGATCGCCGGCGTGGGCGCAAAGGAGCGCCGGCGGCGCGCGGGAGAGGCGCTCGCCCGCGTCGGGCTGGACGCCCGCATGCGCCACCGGCCTAGCCAGCTATCCGGCGGCCAGCAGCAGCGCGTGGCGATCGCCCGCGCGTTGGTGACGGATCCGCCCGTGCTGCTCGCCGACGAGCCGACGGGCAACCTGGATTCGCGCGCGAGCCAAGACGTGATGGACCTGCTCTGCGCGCTGAACGCCCAGGGGCGGACGATCGTGCTCATCACGCACGACAGGGGCGTTGCCGCGCGCGCTGGGCGGCAGGTGCGCGTAAAGGACGGGCGGTTGAGCGGCGGGGAGGAGAGAATGACTGCGATGTTGACAGACGCAAAATGACTATGCTATTGGGTTTCGCTGCGTTTGTGATGCTGGATGCGACGTGGTGGGATGCGGACTGGACGAACGATGGCGATATGCTCGGGACGATAGTAGGCGATGAGCAAGGAGAGCCTAAAGCTCCTGCTGCGCCGGGTGTAGGATGCAGCACGCCGAACAGCAGAGGTAACGATACTGGCGACCGGGACGACGACCGTGATGACGATCGGAATGACGGCTGGGACGACGGTGACGACGACCAGGACGATGAAGACGATTGAATAACCTATGAGAAGGCCTCCAGGCACTGATGCGATGCATGGAGGCTTTAATATGTTACGTGGGTGATAATTGACGTATATTATCGATTCAACGTTGCCTCAAGACTCGAGAGATAGCGGTCGTATACGTTTTGATAAATTCGCATGTAATCTTCTAAACCGGCAGCGTTGAGCTCATTTTTGAACGTCTCCCATTCTTTCTCTACACCACCATCCATCATCCATTTGGCTGAATAGGCAGATACGATGTTTTTAAGCTGTGGAACGATCTGTGAGATCGTATTTTGTTCTTCCTGCATGAAAAACAATCGTGGAAGTGCTTCAAACTCATCCATGATATCGTATTTACCGTTTGTGATTTGACCCTCGAGTAAATATTTCATTGTATCCACAGGATATTCGAGTATGGTGTCATAATAATCGGAAAGAATGGCGAGCGAACCTCGGACAGGCGTACAAAAGTTGCGCATATCCGCAAAGGACGCGAAACCGTCTTTGAGATTCGGCAAACCATTTTCATCGAAATCATATCCGATCAGACCGTTTTCCTTTTCCACAAAGATGTAATCCGGCATTCCCCAATTGAGGTATATTGATTCATAAGGCGCGTAGCAGAAGTCAACAAAGCGTGCGACGAGCTCCGGATATTCACAAGCATCTGTGATGGCACAAGCTGTGGGTAACTGCAGTTCAGAATAGTTGTTTTCGACGCCCGACATGCCACTTGGACCTTTCAATCGTGGGAGGGCGACATATTGGTCGCGAACAGCACCATCAGGAACGGCAGACATACGATTCCATGTGCCGCAAACGCCGATCTGCGCTACACCTTGGTTCATCTTATCGACGATGATGCCTCGTGGATTACTGCTGGGTGAGAATGAAGCTGGATCGATGAGTCCTTCCTCATACATGCGATGAAACCAGGAGATCGTATCTCTGTACGCATCCGAGGTCGCGGTATATACAAGCTTTCCGTCTTTGGCCGTCAAGAAGTCGTCTTGCTGCCCGACGATCGGAATACCTTGACCAAAGCAGCCGGCAATGGAGCAAAAAATATTTTGACTCCCGAAGTCACCGATCTGCATGAAATTGAAGGCCATTGGGTATTCGTCATCAATGCCGTTGCCATTCAGATCTTTTCCCTTCATGGCGCGCATTGCCTCTTCCAACTCGCTAAGTGTGGTAGGAACGGATAGCTCGAGTTGATCAAGCCAGTTTTTGTTTATAACCATCGCACCGGGCGTATTAACGAGACCCTTCATTTCTTCGATATACGGAAAGCCGTACATATTGCCGTCAGGTGCGGTGCACATCGCTTTGTATTCCGGCCTTTCCTCAAAGATTTTTTTGAGGTTAGGCATATATTGTTCAACCAAATCTTGTGTAGGAATAAAGATGCCGGAGTCTATATATTGAGATATGACGCTTGCATCAATCGTATTCCAAAAAACGTCAGGGTAATCGCCGCTAGCAAGTAAAAGATTAGCTTTTTCTAAAGCTCCCTCGCTAGGGTTTTTTTGCCAGTTGAATGTGATGCCTGTTTTATTAGCGGCATATTTTACCCACATTGTGTCATTCATTTCTTCCGGCAGGAGCGGATTGGCTGCGATGAACATTGTAATTTCAGGCATTTGCATATCCTGTTTCAGGATGGGAAGTCCCTCCGTGTTCATGATGTTCGATAGATCTCCAGAAGCGAAAACAGAGACGGGAAACAGCGCGAGGCATAGGAAAACGCAAATGGTGGAACAAAAACCTCTTTTTTTCATGAATATCCTCCTCTTAAGTCGTGCATTAGCGTATTCAACGTGTTATTCTGTCGGTGGATTCGGGGATGCCCGGCTACTGTCCCTCCTTTCTTATAATACGCCGTTATGGAGCAATCACCCCTTAATCGCGCCGATCATCACACCTTTAGCAAAATATTTTTGTAAAAAGGGATAGAGGAGCATAAGCGGCAGTGCGCCGATGACGATGACGCCATACTTCATCTGTTCGGCCAGTTTTGCGCGTGAATCGTAACCCATTGCATCACCGAGCATGTCGGTCGTCGAATTTATGAGAATGAGATTGCGTAAAACGACTTGTAAAGGCATCTTGTTCTCGTCAGTCATGTACATTAGCGCGCTAAAATAAGCATTCCATTGAGATACGGCAAAGAAAAGACCGATAACAGCGATGATCGTTTGTGATAATGGGAGCACGATGTGAAAGAAAAAGGTGAAATCGTCGCACCCATCGATGCGTGCAGCCTCTAAAAGTTCAGGCGGGATCGATTCTTGAAAAAAGGTGCGTGCTACAATGAGGTTCCAAGCGCTACAGGCACTAGGCAAGACAACAGCCCATGCAGTATTGAGCAGATGTAAGGATTTAATCAATAGGTAAGCGGGAATCATCCCGCCTGAAAAGAACATGGTAAATGTAAAGATCATCATGAGGCCATTACGAAAAACCATATCTCGGCGAGATAGAACATAAGCAGCTGGAATAGTGGTTACCAATGCACAAATGACAGTCAAGCCCATATAAAAGAAAGAATTTGCATATCCGCGCCATAGCGGCGAATATTCCACAATGCGCTGATAACCATCTAAAAAGGGCTTTTCCGGATATAAAAGAAACTTTCCTGAATTGACCACGGCAGGATCTGTGAAGGAGGCGATAACGATATAGTAAAGCGGATAGACAACGACAAAACATAGGATGATCAGTATGATCCCAAGAGTGATATTGAAGATACGGTCGTTTCGGGTCAAACGTTTCGTAGGATACATCTCAGATTCCTCCCGTCAAAACAGACTGACGTTAGATAAGCGCTTGCAAATCCAATTCGTTGTAACCAGGAAGGCAAGATTAATAATAGAATTGAATAAACCGACCGCCGATGCAAAGCTGAACTGTGCGCTTTGGACGCCCACTTTATAAACATAGGTGGAAACAACCTCACTTACGGTCAGATTCATACCAGTCTGCATAAGATAAACCTTCTCATACCCAACTGACAGCATATTGCCAGTCGCCATAACAAGCATGATGACGATGGTGGGTATTAGCGCAGGAGCTTCGATATAGCGGATTCTTTGCAGGCGCGTTGCCCCGTCAATCATCGCGGCTTCGTAGAGGTCAGGCGATATCGTGGTCAGACTGGAAAGATAGATAATCGCATTGAAGCCTGCAGTCTGCCAAATGCCAGAGAGCACGTAGACAGGAATGAAGTATTCAGGCCGCGACATAAACATTCGACTTCCGATACCGATGGTATCCAATAATCGGTTTACAAAACCAGTTGTCGGGTTGAGAATGACGGATAAAATGCCTACAACGACAACGTTGGAGATGAAATAGGGAACATACGTGGCTGTCTGAACAAATTTACGGAGAGATACACGTTGGATTTGGTTGATGACGAGCGCCAATAGGATGGGAATCGGAAAACTGAAAAGGAGCGTATAAACGCTAAGTCTCAGCGTATTTATAATGCTTCGAAAGGCAATCTGTGTGCTGAAAAACTGCTCGAAATATTTAAAACCTGCCCAAGGGCTTCCCCATATCCCTAGTTTGGGTTTATAAGTCTTAAAAGTACAGTTTACAAGGGACTACACAGGGTAATGGTCTGACGGGTAGTATTCTGCCCGTCAGATTTTCCATGTAATGTTCAAGCTGTCGCTTGTGGCGGCTATGGTGGTAATCATCAAATCCACCACCCGCCGCTTGTCGTCAAAGGATACATTCTCCCAAGTGTCGAGGTAGCCAGAAATTTGGCTGACCTGTTCCGGGCTGATGGCTTCCACCGTCAAGTCCGCTATCCGCTTCACAAGTTCCTGCTTGCGCCCGTCCAGTTCCGCTATCTTCACATTCACATAGGAGAGTAGGACATTGTTTGCCCCCGTCAGGCTGTCCACCAGCTTTTCAATCTCGCCGTCCACATGAGCAAGTTCCACTTGCAGGGCGGCGATTTTCGGATTGGCCTTTGCCACTTTCTTTCTGCCTGTCAGCGTCTTGTGGCTTTCCAGCTTCTTCACCATCTGCTGATAGACTACTGTTTCCAGTTCGGCGGTATATATCTTGCCGCACCCGATACAGCTTTTGTTATCCAGCCGTTTGGTGCAGCGGAGATATTGACGGCCTACCCGGTTGACGATACTCATAAGCGCATAGCCACAGTTCCCGCACTTGATTTTTCCCGCCAGCCATGTGTGGGTGGCTTTTCGGGCGGACTGGATTTTCATGTTGTTCATCAGCTTCTTGCGGCAGGCCAGCCATATTTCCGATGGGACAATTCCCTCATGGGGCGCAAGCACTAACATCTGGTCTTTGAGGTTGTGCAGCTTGTCCGGCTTTACATCACGGCCCTGATACAGATAACACCCGTTCATGCCTGTGAAGTCGGCGGCGTCATTGACAAGCATCGTCCCCTGGCTTTTGAAAAATTCGTACACGTCAAGGTCTGCCTGCACATAGACGGGATTACGTAACATCTGCGCCAGTGTGGGGCGTATCAGTTCCTTGCCGTAGAACAAAATCCCCTGTTCCGCAAAGTACCGGGTGATGTCGCCATAGGAGGTTGCCGGGTCTGCGTACATCTCGAACATGAGCCGGATATTGGCCGCTTCCTCCGGGTTTACCACCAGCTTCTTTGTGTTGATACCGTCCATCTTGATAGGCTCCGTATGGAAGCCGTAGGGGGCTTTCCCGCCCATCTTGAAGCCCCGCTGACTGCGGGAGTAGTAAGCGTCCGTTTCCCGCTTCTGTATTGTTTCCCGTTCCAACTGTGCGAACACGATACAGATATTCAGCATGGCCCGCCCCATCGGTGTGGAGGTATCAAACTTTTCCGTGGAGGAAACAAACTCCACATTGTACTGCTGGAACAGTTCCATCATATTGGCAAAGTCCAGAATGGAACGGCTGATACGGTCAAGTTTGTAAACAACGACCTTTGCAATCAAGCCCCGCTTAATATCCCGTACCAACTCTTGAAACTTCGGGCGGTCTGTGTTCTTGCCGCTGTACCCTTTGTCTGTGTATTCCTTGCAGTTACCGCCTTTCAATTCGTATTTGCAAAACTCAATCTGGCTTTC
>JAEYAR010000057.1 GCA_023404715.1 Bacillota bacterium
CGGCCACCTCGACAAAGCCCTTTTTGAGCAGCGCACGCAGAACGCCTTGGACGGTGTTGATGTTGAGCTCGGAATCCTGGGCCAGGATCTGTGAGGCGGTCAGCGATTTTTCCGCATGCATGAGCAACTTCATGATCGTTTGCTCTTTCTTGGTCAGCTTATCTTGCATCGAAATATACTCCCTTTTGTTCGGTGATCTCTTGATAGATACAGTATAAACCGACTCTATCGGTTTGTCAATAAAAATTTTTTCAAAAACTCTTGACATACCCTCAAGGTGGTGATATGCTGATGATGTAAAAAAACAACGTATAGGCAATTTTGAATGATGCATAAAATATACTTGTCGCTGTTAAGAATAGCACTTCTATAGCTCGGTGAGGCGGTTCGGTTTTTCAAATGACATATAGGCTTTATCAACAATGACTACGTATGTGAAGGAGTAATGCCAACCATTCTCCTGACGCATAAGTAAATGCTGTAGGTATTTGTTGCCTCCGGCGTTGGAAGAGAGGGAGTGCCATTGGGCTTAGAAAAACGCTTGCTTCAATATTTGAAGCAAAAAATCCTTGTAAAACGTGCGGGCAGCACCCCATCGCTTACGCGATGGCTGTTCTACAAGGATGATGATAGTATACCACAAATATGAAGACGGAAGCAAGCTCAAAAAAGATCGTCTAAGGACTGCAGAAAGGAAGCTTAGGTATGAAAAATACGAAGAAGCTTATCTGCTTGATTCTGGCGCTGGTATGCCTCTTTGCGACCGCTGTGTCGGCCTCTGCGTTCACCGGTTTGGTACAGGTCAATGATTACCTCAATTTGAGGAAGACGGCTAGCCTCAAGGGGACCATCATTGCGTACGTTGGCCCTGACACATATGTAGAGGTTTTGGATGGCGGAAACGTTACGAATGGTTTCTACCACATCGATGCCCCCAGCCACAAAAGGACTGATTTGACCGATGCGGCAGTAACGCGTAGAGGCTACGGTTCTGTCGACTACATCTCGATTGATTAGCTCGATTCCCCTCCTTGTGGCATATCGCTGCAGGGAGGGGATGATTTTAAGGGGGAATCTTACATGAAAGAAGCAGGGAGGAGCATCTTTTTTACTTTGTTCCTCGCGCTCCTGGTGATTTGCTTTACCCCTGCCTTTGCGACATCTGACGGGGATGAAGACATCTTCACGCAGGATTATATGCGCCTTTCCGGTCTGGCAGATCAGGGTGCCGTCGCTTCGCAGGTGGTGGATTGGGATGGCGAACCTGCTATGCGTATTTATCGGATATGTCGGTCTGCACCTACCGAACGGGCGTCGGGCTAGAAAAGCTCTGCACACTGCCACCGGCGCCGGAGGCGCTCTACCTTACCTATGAGAGCCTGAGCGCAGAGGCGCTCGACATGCTCAAAAATACGGTCACCTATGTGGCGGCCTACGACGGCGCGCTCTACGGCTATAATGTCTTCAGCGGTAAGTTCGGCAGGATCGATGCCCAGGGCATCCATTGGGGCGATGTGTTGCTGGATATGGATTGCCTCAACCCTCTGGGCAACTTTTTCCCTGACCGCGTCGCGCGCAGCTTTGTGACGGACAGGCATCTCTATACATTTGTTTCCTTGGCGGAGATGGATGCGGATCGCTATGCTTTTTATGGTTTTGATCTTGCTACCGGCGATTCTATCAGCTATAGCATTGAAAACTCAGTGGGTGTCTGCCGCGAGAGCGGGGAGACCTTTCTTTTCCTTTGCCGTCTGGAAGATACCTATGCTTTGAGACGGCTCGATACGCTCTTAGGGGAAATCACGGATCTTGAGATCCCCATGAAGGGATTTCCATCCTCCGCTACGGTCGGCGGGCTTACATATGATGCGCAAAAGGACGCCATTTGTGTTACATTGAACGGTCAGGTATTCCGCAGTGAAGGCGGGGAAGCCTTTTTCCCGATCGCCTACATGCCGGCGGATGCGCTGATGGCAGAGACGCCCGGCTGGATTCTACCGGACGGACGATATGCGCTGTGGTTGAACGGCGTCCATATTCGTACGCTGCGAGAAGAAATGGATGAAGTACAGCTCGTTTATCAGGCGGGCACGTTATCCATGGCTTTAGATAAAAATTTTAAGGAAAAATACCCGGACATACGCTTGACGCATGTCGCAGCGCTCACGACGGCGGAGGAGCTGGCCGAGAAGCTCGTGACGCAGGATAGCAGCGTCGATATTTTTGAACTGTGTGTGGATTATGCGTATACGGCCCTGGTACGCAAGGGACAGACGGTGGACTTATCTGCATCTAAGTGGATTGCAAACGATGTCGCCAGCATGGACGAGACGATTCAGGCCGTCTTGACCGATTCGCAGGGAAACGTCGTGGCCTATCCATCCCAGATGTACGTCGCCCAATACGGCATTAACGAAGGCCTTTGGAATCTGGCCTTTGCAGGGCGTCCCTTTCCGAGCGACCTCGATGGAATCTTAGATGCCTGGCTTGAATGGGAATTGGATTGGGCGGATGCCTATCCCGGGGTGGAGTTCGTGTACGATTTTGATTACGCTTATTGGTGCGAAAAACTGCTGACGGCATATGTCCGGCAGCATGACATACCCGGCGAACTGCCCGATTTGTTTGACAAATCCCTTCGTGGCGTCCTGGAGAAGCTTCAACGGATTAAAGAGATTCGGGAGGCGGCAGGGCGGTGTACGACGGAACCTCCTATGGATGCACAGGAAAAGCCGACCGCCATATTTATCATGACTCGCAGGGAGGCTATGAAGGCCCCGCCCTCCGTCGCTGTGTCGCTATCCGCAGACTATATCTATGGCGTCAAAAAAGGGGCGTTTACCTGGATCCCGATGGCGTTCGCTGCGGGGGACGAGCCCAAGATGGATGCCACGCTGTATGTCTATGTGGTCAACCCCAATTCCAAGCATATCGCGGAGGCGATTCAATTTATCGAGTGCGCAGCGCACATCGAGAGCAACCCTTATATGTACTATGCGGCGCACCCGCAGCTGCAATCGCCCTACGAAAGCCCCAATTTTGAGCGTTCGATCGCCAGTCATATTACGAAGAAGGCAGAGCTGGAGCAGGCGCTGCAGTTTGCCGGGGAGGACGACCGCGCGGACATCGAATATATGTTGATGTACGTGAACGAGTGGCTGGAAAGGCAGGAGGAACTGAGATGGATGATCACGGCGGAGACAATCGCGCAGTATTGGGGCGGCAATAAGCTTCTTGACCTGCATGCCGATTCGCTCTACATCGGAGATGATGGAAGCGCAGCCCAGGCCGTTGTGTACAGCGCTTGCGCAAGATACGCGAGCGGTAATCTTTCCTTGGACGACTTTCTAAACGAGCTGACGCAAAAAATGCAGATGATGTACCTTGAAACCATGTGATGCGAAGGAGGGAATAAAATGAAGAGGCTTGCGGCGTCAATCTTATTTCTCGTGATGTGCCTGGCCGCTTTGGGTGGAAACACACTGGCCGATACCGCCTTTGACGAAGCGTTCTACGAGGAAAAACATATTTGGGATCAAGGGACCATCACCTTGCGGAGCATCGCCGTGGCTGGGGACGCGGTTTACGGCCTGATGACCAACGGAGACACTTACAGATGGACCCCCAATACGGGGGAGTGTATGCGCTTTGCACAGGTGGCCGCGTTGCCCAAATTCGATATGGAGAAGCCCTTTTCCAAGCAAAACGACAACTTAAAAAAAGAGTTAGGAAAGGCCGTAATCAACCTGATCGGTACGGAGGAGGCGCTGTACGGATTTAACCCGATTACGGGCGGCTTTGGTTGCATTCAAGACGGGGGAATTGTATGGAACGATGTGCGTTTGGATACCTCGATCCTGATGCAACGGGATCACTCTTACCCGCTATCCATCGAATTTCCCTTTGTTGAGGGGGATACGCTATACGGCTTCTACGACATGGCATGGCAGCAAGCGGGCGAGCATCCCTGCCAGGCAATATTGCTCTCTTTTGATCTGAAGACAGGTATGTGCACTGCAAACGAGCTGCCTGGCGCTTTACGGTTTTGCCGGTATACGCCCGGTAACCTCCTGCTCATGCGGGATAATGGAACCAAGACGCCTGTTTTGACGCGCTATGCGCTGGCCAATGGCGAGCAGGCAGATCTCGACGTCCCCCTGCCGCTGGAGATCGATCGCGATTACTATTCAGACTGGTGGACGTTTAACACCCAAATAGGTGGGTTGGCGTATGATCAGGCGAGCGGCGCGATCTATCTGGCAGATCTGGACGGACTGTGGATAGGTAAAGAGGACGCGCCCTTCACGAGATGGAGCCCCGCTGAACGATGGGATTATTTGGTCTCCAATTCGCAAGCATGGGTTTTGCCCGATGGCCGATATGTGCTTCACAACGGGTGTGTTTATGCATTTAATATGGCCGACATCTAGCCAATCGCGCCAGCCGGAGGTTGCACTCCGGCTGGCGCAATTTTCAAAGTTTGATCCCTTTTTTTCGAAAGCGCATGCATCTAACCGATGCACCATAACGACCACGAAGCGTCAGGAGGAAGACCATGAAAAAGATTTTGTTGCTCATAAGCTGTATGCTGGCCGTTTGGGGCGTATGTATTTCTGCAAATGCTGCGCCAGGCGATGAGGAGGCCTTCACCACGGCGTTTCTTGATGGTGCGGGGCAGCGAGCAATACGCCGTAATGGTTGGATGGCATACGCATTTTCTAATGATACATATTATTTAGAAAGCGGCGATGGAACCATATATAGCTGGAAACCGGGCGACAAGGCGGCGACAGTCAGCTATCAACTCGCGGCAATATCGAGACTGACCTCGGAACAATTGACGAAAGAGCATATCGAGGCATCAAAGGAGCGCGCGACACACTTAGTGCCTATCGATGACGAACTGTGGGCGCTGAATCTATTCTCCGCAAGCGAGTATATGAAAATCGGCAAGATCACGGAGGAAGGCGTGGCGTGGGAGCCGCTGCACTTTGATATATCCATGATCAAGGACTGGACCGACCTATGGCATCCGTTTGTGGAAAATGGGAAACTATACGCGCATTACGATCTGAGCTGGCAAAACGATCACGATAGAAGCGAAATGGTGATCCTCGAGTTTGACCTGTCAAACGGTCAATGCAAAGCCATCGATACACAGCACGCAGATTTCTTTGCGCCTTATAAACCCGGATATGTGCTGCTGCTGCACGGCGGCATGACCGCCTCGCCGTCCCTGAGCGTGATGGAGCTGGCTACCGGCGAGATGGAAAGGCTGCCGCTGGAGATTCCGCCACAGGCAACCGCCCCCCAGCCAGCTACCGGCGGGCCGTGGATGGATGATATATACATGATGGTGCCGCGCATAGGCGGGTTGGCCTACGACCCGGCTTCAGATTCGATTTACTTTTACATCCCCTCGGTGGTTTGGAAGTCCCAGGCAGGCGGCCCTTTCGAGCCCATCGCGACGCTGCCCACAAGTTACATTACGATGAACGCGCAGGCATGGATCTTGTCTGATGGGCGATATGGGATACAAAACGGCGGGGAATTCTACGTTCGCGCCACAAAGTAGCTTATTGGGGTTAGGAGGGCAACAAGATGCGAAAACTATTTTGCCTGCTCGGCATCCTTTGCATATGCGCTGTTTTTCCGCTCGACGGCGGCGCAGCACCCGGCGACGTAGAGGTTTTTACGCCAAACCATTTGTCGTCATTCGGCATGCAGGAGCGGGGCGGCATGCGCCAGGTAGCAGGCTTGGACGGTAAGCTCTACGCCTATATGTTAGACGCCACGATTTTTACCTGGCAACCGGGGGATGATGCGCCGCGTTTTTACTGTGAATTGCCCCTCAATACAGGCAATGCCACACAGAATCAGGCAGAAGTGGATCTCATCGCTGCGGGAGACGGCGCGCTGTGGGGCGTTGATATCGATGCGGGGCGAATCGGACGGATCGATGAGGGCGGCGTAGCTTGGCTTGACATGCGATTTGATCCAGAGCGGTTGACGTTCGATGTGGATGCCCCGCGAATAATCGAGCACGCGCTCGTTCAGGAGGGAAAGCTTTATGTCCTCGTGCTGCTATACAACGGCTGGGATGCGAATCGAAACACCTATGAGCTGTTAGGCATCGATTTAGCGAGCGGCGCGGTCGCAGCCCTCGAAACGCCCGGAGCACAGGGGATCTGTAGCTATACACCCGGTTTCTTGCTATTGCTGCGGGCGGCGCAGGAAGATGGAATGGTGCTGAGCACATACGATATAGCATCTGGCGTCTTGACGGATTTACCATACGCTTTACCCGTCCTGAAAGAGAATGGCACAATCGGCGGTATGGCGTACGATGCCTCTTTGGATCGCATCCTCTTCACGGCGCAAAACCAGGTTTGGGCTTCTCAATCAGATGCTCAGTTTGCCGTCGTCGCCTATGTGCCGGTCAGGCTTGCCACCGCAAGAAACCAGGGGTGCATCCTGCCGGGCGGCTTATATGCCGTGTCCGATAACGGCTGTTATATCAGAAACACGGATCAAGTGCAGACGAAGGCGCCCGCATTGCACATACAGGCGGGGTATCTGCCGGCGCCGATTCAGAAAGATTTTGTGAAAGAAAACCCGGATATCCCGGTGGTGGAAATCACTGCGCTGGCGAATGCTGAAGCCATCGCCAAAGAGGTTACCACCGGCAGCAGCGCTGTAGATATTTATCAAATTGAGTTGGATCACGCTTTCCGAGCGCTGGCGGAGAAGGGTTATGTGGCGGACTTAAGCGCATCTGAAATCATTGCCGCCGATTTTATGAATATGTCGTCGGTCGCACAAGCCGCTTTGTCCAATTCGGACGGAAAACCTGTGGCCTATCCGGTGAATATATTCTTATATGAAATGGGCATCAATATGGGATTTTGGAAGCTTGCCTTTGGCGATGCGCCAGCGCCCAAAACATACACGGCATTCCTGGATGCATGGCTACAATGGGAAGAGGAAATCGCTGAGGAATACCCCGAAATCGACTTTGTAGAAAATTTTGATCACGCCTATTGGACCAGACAGATCATTGAGGCCTATGTGCAGCAATATGAGGTGGCCGGAATGCCGCTTGACTTTCAAAGCCCCGTGCTGCACGATGCGCTCGATCAATTAGAGGCTGTGCGAGAAGCGAGGGAGAACAAAAACCGGAATGTCGATTTCCTTGGTATGGACGAGTGGGGCGAGCGGCGCGGGATATTTACAATCACCTTCCCCGAACCGCTTCGGAACGATGATAATCCGGAGTTGGCATTCCGATCCACGTTTATCTACGACATCGACCCCAACGCCACGCAAACGTGTCCGCTGGTATTTGAAGCAGGGCGATCCCCGACGGTGCGGGCCGGTGTGATGCTTTGGGTGGTGAATCCAAACTCGCAAAACCTGGAGTGGGCCTTGCGTTTTATCGAATACGCTACCCGCCAGCGTAATAATCCGCAGATCTATTATGCGATGCACCCAAACGCCAGCGAGCCCTTGGAGGTTGCGGACTTTCAGGCGAGGGTGGCCTCGATGGAGGAGCGGCGCAGCGATTATCAAAGCAGGCTGGAGGAGTCCGAAGGGGATGCGCGTTTGGACATCGAGGACGGCATAAAATATATCGACAACTGGCTGGCAAACCGAGAGACCGTGCGATGGGAAATATCGGAGAGGAGCATTGCGCAGTATCGAGCGTTGGAACCGAGCATTCGCTTCTTCGAAAATTCGCTCTACCTCGGCTCTGCCGGTAACAGCATTCAGATACAGATTCAAAATCTGTGCTCCCGGTATGCGCAAAGACAGCTCAACCTGGATGCTTTCCTGAATGAGCTAAATAACAAAATGCAGATGGTGTACACGGAAAACATGTTGTGATACGATCGATTAGCGAATGTGAGAGTCTGCATATCATCTAAATACCAATAGCCCCCTGCATTCAGCAGGGGGCTATTGGCATTGGGTTCCATCCTTTTCATAAGCCGTTCCGTTACAGCAGCAGCCCGACCTGCGCCTCGAGGACGTCCACCGCCTCTTTGAGCGCGGCGCCGTCCACGCGCTCGATCTCGCCCGCGTCGCACAGATGCGCGGTCTGCGGATCGATGGGCAGGCGCGCCAGCACGGGCAGGCCGAGCTTTTGGGCCTCCTCGCCGACATGGCTCTCGCCGAAGACATGGATCTGCTTGCCGCAATCAGGGCAAAGGGCGTAGGACATGTTTTCGACGATGCCCAGCACGGGGATGTTCATCATGTTCGCCATGTTGACCGCCTTGCGCACGATCATGCCGACGAGGTCCTGCGGGGTGGTGACGACGACGATGCCGTCCACGGGGATGGATTGAAAGACCGTCAGCGGCACGTCGCCCGTGCCCGGGGGCATGTCGATGACCATGGCGTCCAGCTTGCCCCAGGCAACGTCCTCCCAAAACTGGGTGACGACGCCGGAGATCACCGGGCCGCGCCAGATGACGGGCGCATCCTCTTCCTCGAGCAGCAGGTTGACGCTCATGAGCTTGATGTCGTTATGAGTACGGGCCGGCAGAATGGTCTCGCCGTCGCCCATCGCCTTTTCGCTGATGCCGAACATCTTGGGCACAGAGGGGCCCGTGATGTCCGCATCCAGGATGCCGACCGCGTAGCCCTTGCGGCGAAGCAGCACGGCGAGCTGGGCGGACACAAGGGATTTGCCCACGCCGCCCTTGCCGCTGACGACCGCGATGACCTTGCGCACGTCGGGCGCCTTTTTTTGCGGCGCGTTTTGATTGGCCGGGTTGGACTGGCAGCCTGCGCAGGCGGGCGATTTGCCGCACTGCGAGGGCTCGCAGCCTTCGTGTTCGTTCATGGTATACCCCTTTCGTTTGAGCAATGCCCCTATATCATACCACTTTTAGCAGAAAAAGCAACAGCGCTCTGGGCTTGGCATGCGGTATGCTGTATAATATGAAACGGAGAAAAACAGGTCTGGAGGGGAGCGCATGGGTTTTACGCTGAGAAACGCGCGGTATCTGGCCGCGGATTACGTAAGCCGTGCGGTCGCAGAGGGCGACCGCGTCGTCGACGCGACGATGGGCAACGGAAAGGATACGGCCATTCTGGCCGGTTTGGTGGGGGAGACGGGGCATGTCACGGCCTTTGACGTGCAGGCGGAGGCGGTGGCGCGCACGCGGGATAACCTTGCGGCGGCGGGGCTTCTGGCGCGCTGCACGCTCGTGCATTGCGGGCACGAGCGCATGGCCGAGCACGTAGCGCCGGGCCTTGGCGCCGTCATGTTCAACCTAGGCTGGCTGCCGGGCGGGGAGAAGCGCGTGACCACCCGGACGGAGACGACGCTCGCCGCCCTGGACGCGGCGCTCGGCCTGCTCGCCCCGGGGGGCATCGCGACCCTATGCGTTTACCCCGGGCACGACGAGGGCGAACGCGAGCGCTTGGCCCTCGCGGCCTTTGTTGAGGCGCTCGACGTACGCCGGTTTAACGCCCTGCACCACCGCTTTGTCAACGCGCGGGCGGGCACGCCGGAGCTATACGTAATCCAAAAAAATGAAGCGGAATAAGCGGAAAATAAAAAAGTCGAAATTATGATATTTTCTGCGCAAGCAAGCAGGAAATAGGAAGGGTTTGTGGAATAAAGGAAATTGGCCTAAAGTGGTACTTTTCCCATTCCTATCTCCGGCATCGTCCGGACAAAATACCCATTTACGGAGGCGATATCGGCATGAGCACCATTCAAGATCTGCAGCAGGTGCAGGCGCGCAAGCAGGAAATCCAGGGTGGAGATGCTTCTCGCGTCGAAAAGCAGAAGAAGAGCGGCAAGATGACGGCGCGCGAGCGCGTCAGCCAGCTGCTGGACAGCCAGAGCTTCGTCGAGCTGGACGTCCTCGTCGCGCATGGCGGCAAGGCGGAAGGCGTCGTCACGGGCTACGGCACGGTCGAGGGGCGTCCGGTTTACGTGCTTTCGCAGGATTTCACGGTGCTGGGCGGCAGCGTCGGCGCAAAGCACGCGCAGAAGATCGCGAAGGTTCTGGATCTGGCGAGAAAGACCGGCACGCCGGTCGTACTGATGTGCGACAGCGCGGGCGCGCGCATCGATGAGGGCGCCCTGGCGCTGGAGGCGTACGCCGATATTTTTGCGCGTATGGCGCGCATGTCCGGCGTGACGCCGATGATCTCCATGGTGCTGGGCCCCTGCGTGGGCAGCGCGGCGCTGATGAGCGAGATGAGCGACGTGACGTTCATGGTCAAGGGCATCGGCGCGAAGCTCTCCGCCGGACCACAGGTGATCTCCGCAACCTTCGGCATCAACAAGACCGCCGAGCAGCTCGGCGGCGCGGAGGCCATGGCGACCCAGGGCGGCGCGGACTTCGTTTGCGACAGCGAGACGGAAGCCTTTGCCAAGGTGCGCAAGCTGCTGGGCATGCTGCCCCTTAACAACCTGGAGGATGCGCCGCTGGATGCGGCGGAGGATCTTAACCGTCCGTGCGAGGGCCTTGCGGCGGGCGCGGACGCGCAGACGCTGCTCACGGCGCTATGCGATGCGGGCAGTGTGATGGAGCTGGGCGCCGGCTACACGCAGGCCGTGACCGCGTTGGCCAAGATGGGCGGGCGCACGGTGGCCGTCGTATACACGGGCGCGGGCGAGCTTTGCTATAAGCGCGCCAAGAAGATCGCGCGATTCGTTCGCTTTGCGGATTGCTACAACATCCCGGTCGTCACCCTAATCGATACCGAGGGTCTGGTGGTGGCGGAAAGCGCCCGGCAAAAGGAGCTGCTGGCGGCAGTCGCGCAGATGATGTACGCCTACACCGAGGCGACGACGGCGAAGCTCTCCGTTGTCACCGGCAAGGCGATCGGCGCGGCATACGTCGCGCTGGGCGGCAAGGCGAACGCGGACGTGGTCTACGCCTGGCCGGGCAGCGTAATCGCGCCCATGACCGGCGAGGCGGCGGTGGCGGTGCTCTATAAGGACGAGCTCAAGAATTCCAAGGGCGACGTGGCCGCCGCGCGCGCGCAGCTGGCCGCGAAGTACGAGGCCGAGGTCGCCGACGGCGTGCACGCTGCGGAAGACGGCTGTGTGGACGATGTGATCGATCCCGCGCAGACGCGCAAGCTGTTGATCGCCTCGCTGGAGATGCTCGCGTCCAAGCGCGATTCCAATCCGCCCAAGAAGCACGGCAACATGCCGCTGTAAGTGAGGGGGACAACATAAAATGGGAACGACGATTCTATACGGACTGCAGGTCATGGTCGTCGGCCTTCTGGTCGTCTTCGCGGGCCTCGTCATCCTCATCGGCTGCATCAAGCTGATGGAGATCGTGATGAAGAGCCTGCAGAAGAAAGAGACGCCCGCGCCTGCCGTCCCGGCCCCGGCGCCCGTGGCAGAGGCCGAACCCGAGGAAGAAGAGGATGAGGGCGAGCTGATCGCCGTCATCTCCGCCGCCGTAGCCGCCATGCTTGCGGAAGAGGCGGGCGAGCCGGAGGATGCTTCCGGCTTTGTCGTGCGCCGGATACGGCGCGTGGGCGCACCGGCGTGGAACCGCGCCGGCCGCGAAGAACAGGTCTACAGCCGTCTGTAAGACGAGCACTTGATATCATGGAAGGGAGAAATCCATTTATGCGTAAGTTCATGATTACCGTCAACGGAAGCACCTACGAAGTCGACGTCGAAGAGGTCGAAGCCGGCGCCGCGCCCGTAGCCGCCCCTGCCGCCCCCAAGGCCGCGCCGAAGGCCGCCGCAAAGCCTGCCGCTGCCAAGCCCGCTGCCGCCGCAGCCGGCGAGCAGGTAAAGAGCCCGATGCCCGGCACCATTCTGGACGTAAAGGTCAAGGCGGGCGACGCGGTCAAGAAGGGCGCCGTGCTGTGCGTGCTCGAGGCGATGAAGATGGAAAATGAAATCATGGCCCCGCGCGATGCAAAGGTCGTACAGGTTTTGGCTGCCAAGGGCGCGTCGGTGAATTCCGGCGATGTGCTGATCGTGCTCGAGTAAACGCAAAGGGGTTAAGCGCTGTGAAAAAGATTTTGCATGTGCTGCTCGCCTTGACGCTGTGCTGTATGTTTATGGCGCTGCCTGTCCTGGCGGAAGATGCGGCGCCCGGCTCTACGCTGGCGGAGGCCCCTGCGGCGCCTGCCGACGGCGTGCTGGTCGGCGACGTATCGCAGCTGGTCCCTGTCTACATCGATGAGGCGGAGGAGGACCTGGGCGGATCGGTCGCGGAAGCCGCGGCCCGGTTCAGCCTCGGCGATACGCTGATGGGCCTGGTGAAGGATTCCGGCCTCTACGCGCTGTTCACGATGTATTGGAAGAACGGCATCATGATCCTCGTATCTTGCGTGCTGCTTTACCTGGCGATCGTCAAGAAATTTGAGCCGCTGCTGCTGCTGCCGATCGCGTTCGGCATGCTGCTGACGAACCTGCCGCTGGGCGGCGTATTCGATGAGCCGCAGATGGAGATCCTCTCCAATGCGATGTACCACGGCAAGGCGGGCGTGCCGATCTACAACGGCGAGACGCTCGTAGGCTATCAGTACGTCAAGCAATCCGGCGGCCTGCTTTATTACCTGTATCAGGGCGTCAAGCTGGGCATCTATCCGCCGCTCATCTTCCTGGGCGTCGGCGCAATGACCGACTTTGGCCCGCTGATCGCCAACCCGAAGAGCCTGTTGCTGGGCGCCGCCGCGCAGCTGGGCATCTTCATGACGTTCATCTTCGCGCTGCTGCTGGGCTTTTCGCCTGCGGAGGCGGGATCTATCGGCATCATCGGCGGCGCGGACGGCCCGACGGCCATCTTCGTCACCTCCAAGCTCGCCCCGAGCCTGCTGGGCCCGATCGCGGTCGCGGCCTACTCTTACATGGCGCTCGTGCCGGTCATTCAGCCGCCGATTATGAAAGCGCTGACGACCAAGGAAGAGCGGATGATCGTCATGGAGCAGCTGCGCCCGGTCTCCAAGACCGAGAAGATCATCTTCCCGATCGTGGTCACCATCCTCGTATCCCTGCTGCTGCCCTCTGCGGCGCCGCTGATCGGCATGCTGATGCTGGGCAACCTGTTGAAAGAGTCGTTAGTGGCGGACCGCCTCTCTAAGACGGCGCAAAACGAGCTGATGAATATCGTCACGATCTTCCTGGGCGTCACGGTCGGCGCGACGGCGAAGGCCGACACGTTCCTCACCGCCCAGACGCTCAAGATCATCGCCATGGGCATCGTGGCGTTCGGCTGCGGCACCGCAGGCGGCGTGCTGCTGGCCAAGCTGATGAACAAGGTGACCGGCGGCAAGATCAACCCGCTGATCGGCTCTGCCGGCGTATCGGCCGTTCCGATGGCCGCGCGCGTGTCTCAGACCGTCGGCCAGCAGGAAAACCCCGCCAACTTCCTGCTCATGCATGCCATGGGCCCGAACGTTGCGGGCGTCATCGGCTCCGCCGTCGCCGCGGGCGTGTTCATCTCGATGTTCGCGAAATAATCGATCACAACGTACCCGTCCTGCGCATCGCGCGGGACGGACGGAAAGGGAGGAAATATAATGGGCAAGGTGCTTATCACCGATACCATTCTGCGCGACGCGCACCAGTCTCAGGCCGCCACGCGCATGCGCACGGACGAGATGCTGCCCGTCGCGGACAAGCTGGATAAGATCGGCTACTATTCCCTGGAATGCTGGGGCGGCGCGACGTACGACGCGTGCCTGCGCTTCCTGAACGAAGACCCGTGGGAGCGCCTGCGCAAGCTGCGCAAGGCGATGCCCAACACCAAGCTGCAGATGCTGCTGCGCGGCCAGAACCTGCTGGGCTATAAGCACTACGCGGACGATATGGTCGACCTGTTCGTCAAGAAAGCGATCGAAAACGGCATCGACATCATCCGCACCTTCGACGCGCTCAACGACCTGCGGAACATGGAGCAGGCGGTCAAGGCGACGAAAAAGTACGGCGGCATCGCGGAGGTCGCGATCAGCTACACGATCAGCGACGTGCATACGCGCGCATACTTCGTGCAGCTCGCCAAGGACATCGAGGCCATGGGCGCGGACACCATCTGCATCAAGGACATGGCCAACCTGCTGCTGCCCTACGAAGCATACGAGCTGGTGAAGGCGCTGAAGGCCAACTCCAAGCTGCCGATCCACCTCCACACCCACAACACCGCCGGCACGGGCATGATGACCATCATGAAGGCCATCGAGGCGGGCTGCGATATCGTGGATACCGCGCTCTCTCCGCTGGCGAGCGGCACCAGCCAGCCCGCGACGGAATCGCTGTGCGCGGCGCTGAAAGGCACCGAGTACGATCCGCAGCTGAACGTGGAGCTCATGAACGAGTGCGCCGTGCACTTCCGCGGGGTTGCGGACCGTCTGGAGAAGGACGGCTTCCTCGACCCGGGCAAGGTGCTACGCGTAGACGCCAACACGCTCACCTATCAGGTGCCGGGCGGCATGCTTTCGAACCTGATCGGCCAGCTCAAGCAAGCGAACGCGATGGATAAGTTCTATGATGTGCTCGCGGAGGTGCCGCGCGTGCGCAAGGACTTCGGCTACCCGCCGCTGGTCACCCCCACCAGCCAGATCGTCGGTACGCAGGCCGTCATGAACATCTTGGGCGGCGAGCGCTACAAGATGGTCACCAAGGAATCGAAGGGCCTGCTGCGCGGCGAGTACGGCCGTCTACCCGCGCCGGTAAACGAAGAGGTGCGCAAGAAGTGCATCGGGAACGACAAGGTCATCACCTGCCGTCCGGCGGACAACATCGCGCCGGAGCTCGAGCATTACCGCGAGGAGGTGCGCGAGTACTACGAGCAGGAGGAGGACGTGCTGACCATGGCGATGTTCCCGCAGGTCGCGCCAAAGTTCTTCCAATACCGTCAGGCGCAGAAGTACAAGGTGGATTCCACAATGCTCGACCAGGCAGATAAGACGATGCCTGTGTAAGGAGAATAAAAAGCTACCCGCTTCACGTATTTGTGGAGCGGGTTTTGGTTTAGAACGGATTAATAGAAAAATCCTTCACAGCGTAAAAACTTTACAAAGGCAAGCAAGTCTTCATTGCTTATATTGAGAGAGAAACTGAAACTGAAACCGATATCATTCTCACGGCTTTCTTGTATATTTTTATGGAGTTGCTTTATAGTCATATTGCTATCGTAATAGCTGGCCAGATAATCTTCAACACCGAATGCTTCGAATGAAATGTTCTTCATTTTTTCAAATGTATAGTGCAACGCATTGTTACGCTTTAACTTTGAGGAAATAGAGATCTGTGCAATATCAAATTCTATATCGCAGAATCCTTTTAAACGAATAACCGGAATGGGGAAGTAGTCCATTTGAAACTGGCCACTTTCATCTCTATGGTAATGACCATTATACCAGCCAAGTTCTGCCGCGAAACCATGGAGTCGTAAGACTGAGACGAGCTCAACGCTTTTCGTGTAAAGCGGATAATACGTTTGGTTTAAGCGCTTTCGTTCTATTTCCATCAAGCGTGCTCCTTTGTAAACTTTATTAGCGGAGATCATTTTGATTTCGAGTTTATGAGGGCGAGAAAGGGGATATAAGCCGTTTTTTCTTGACAGATCCCCTTATTTTGTCTATGATGTTACATGTCCCGCGCTGCAACCTGAAAGGGTGTGGACGAGGGGACACGGCGCCTCGCAACCTCAAAGAACGTCGGGTATCCTTGTGAACTTGAACGGAGGAAGAAAAATGAATCGAACCAATCGGAAATCCGTCACCGCGCTGACCACGACCGCGCTACTTACGGCGCTTATGCTGGTGCTCAGCTTTACGCCGCTGGGATTCATTCCGCTGGGCGCGGTCTCCATCACCATTGTACATCTGCCCGTGCTCATCGGCCTGATGGCGCAGGGGCTGCCCACGGGCATCCTGCTGGGGGCGCTTTTCGGCCTGATCAGCCTGGTCAAGTCGCTGACGCCTACGGGTCTGCTCGATCCGTTCTTCATCGACCCGTTGATTTCGGTGCTGCCGCGGCTGCTCATTCCGCTAGCGGCATACGGCGCTTATCGGGGCGTGCATATGCTGCTGCGGGGCAGGCAGGGCGCGCAGCACGCAGCCGTCGCGATCGGGGCGCTCGCCGGTTCGCTGGTCAACACATGCGGCGTGCTGGGCATGCTGTTTTTACGCTATGGCGAGCGGATTGCGCAGGCCATGGGCATCGCGCAGGGGGCGGTCGGCGGCGTACTGCTGGGCGTGGCGGCGACAAACGGCATTCCGGAGGCGATCGCCTCCATGGTGCTCACCCCTGTAATCGTGATGGCGGTCTTAAAGGCGACGCGCCGGAGCGTTCACATTTGATGAGGGCGAAGCGTCTTTGGCTTATAAACGGAGAGGAAGATTGACAAAATGGTTTTGACGCTGGACATCGGCAATACCAACATCAAGGCAGCGCTATTCGACGGCGAGGCGATGCGCGGCTCGTGGCGCATATCGACCAACCACAGCTATACGGCGGACGAGTACGGTCTGACGCTCGAGGGGCTGATGCGCCATGACGGCTTCGGGCTGGGGGACATCACGGGGATCATGGTATCGTCCGTAGTGCCGACGGTGAATTTCACCATTGAACATATGTGCCGCAGTTACATCGGCGTAGAGCCTAAGTTTTTGGTGCCCGGTATCAAGACGGGGTTGAACATCAAGTACGAAAACCCGCGCGAGCTGGGTAGCGACCGCATCGCGAACGCTGTCGCCGCCTGCGAGCTGTACGGCGGCCCTTGCATTGTGATCGATTTTGGCTCGGCGACCAACTACGGGGCCATTTCGGAAAAGGGCGAATTCCTCGGCGGCGCGATCGCCCCGGGTATCAAGATGTCGGCGGAGGCGCTTTACACCGGCACGGCCAAGCTGCCGCGCATCGAGCTGGTGTGCCCGCCGAGCATCATCGGCCGCACCACAGTGACGAATATACAAGCGGGCGTGATTCACGGCTATGTCGGCTCTGTCGAACACATCATCCGCACGATGCGCCAAGAGATGGGCTGCGAAAAGGCGCGCGTCATCGCCACAGGCGGCATGGCGCGCATCATCGCCGCAGAGTCGGACGTCATCGACGTGATCGACACGACGCTTACGCTCAAGGGCATACGCATCATCTATGAGCGCAATCAGGCGCAGTGAGGGGAAACGCATGAAAAAGGTAAACATCGGTTTTTTGGGGTGCGGCAACATCGGCGCCGGCGTATGGCGCTTGCTGCGGGGATTTGGGGAAGAAATCGGGCGCAGAGAACAGCTGTGCTTTGAACTGCGGCGCGCGCTGGTGCGCGATGTGCATAAGGCCCGCGGCGTGGACCTGCCCGAGAAGCTGCTGACGGACAGGCCGGAAGACGTGCTCTGCGACCCGCAAATCGAGATCGTGCTGGAATTCATGGGCGGGGAAGAGCCCGCGGCCGCCTACATCGAACGCGCGCTGCGGAGCGGGAAGACGGTCGTAACGGCGAACAAGATGGCGCTCTCGACCCATTGGGCGGCGCTAAGCGCGGCGGCGGCGCAGTCGGGCGCGGGACTATACTTTGAGGCGAGCGTATGCGGCGCGATCCCGGTCATTCGCGCGATGACGGATTCCCTGCAGGCCAACCGCGTGGAAAGCTTGATGGGCATCATCAACGGCACGACAAACTATATCCTCACGCGCATGACGCGCGAGGGAAGCCGGTTTGACGACGTATTGTACGATGCCCAGCGCCTGGGGCTCGCAGAGCCCGACCCGACGGCCGATGTAGAGGGATACGACGCGGCGTACAAGCTATCGATCCTATCTTCCTTGGCGTTTCATACACATGTGCCGGTCGAGTCGGTATACCGCGAGGGTATCACGAAGATATCGCCGATCGATATCGCCTGCGGGCAGGAGATGGGGCTCACGCTGAAGCTGCTTGCGGTAGCCAAGCGCTGCGGCGATACGGTGGAGGCGCGCGTGCACCCGACGTTTGTGCCCAGCGCGCATCCGTTGGCGTCCGTATCGGACGCGTTCAACGCGGTGTTCCTCAAGGGACACGCCTGCGGCGAGCTGATGTTTTACGGGCGCGGCGCTGGCGACATGCCCACGGCCAGCGCGCTCGTCTCCGACCTGATCAAGGCGGCCAGCGCGGCCCGTCATAAGCTGCCGGAGTTTTTTAGCGGTGAGGACGGCGTCAAGATGGATAACGATTGGTCGAGCGTCTACTTCATCCGCCTGCGCGCGCAGGACAAGCCCGGCGTGCTCGCGAAGGTGGCGGGCTGCCTGGGAAGCCATGGCGTAGGCATCGCCTCGATGGTGCAAAAGGGGGAGCCGGACCCTGAAGGACGCGTGCAGCTTGTGTTCGTAACACACCGCGCACACGAGCGCTCGGTGATGGCGGCGCTTGAGGAGATGGAGCAGCCCGGCGAGACGCGCGTTCAAAGCGTCATCCGCGTAGAAGGGGTAGAATAAAACCCCTCGCCGTAGGCTGAGGTCATACGGTTTTGATGCAGACGGAGGAGAGGCGGCGATACGATGGAAGAGAAGGCTTATTATCTGCTGGCGGAGTTTGACGGCGAGACGCAGGATATTTTGGCCGGCTATCAGGACGTATTGAAGCGTGAAGGCCTCGTCGGGGAGCAGACAAAAGAAATTCCCTATCATCTTACATTGGGCTGCTTTCGCACACAAGAAGAGGCTTTGGCGTGCGGAATCGAGCAAATATGTGGCAACACGCATACAATCGATATATGTCTCAGCCATATCGGTTTGTTTGGCTTGCGGGTGTTGTTTGTCGAGCCCAATATGAATATCGAGCTGTTGCGTTTGGTGAAAGCCTTTTTTCCCGACTACGCAAGCGGCAGCCATCCTTGGGCTGCCCATGCGACGCTGCTCATCGATGCGCAACCGCAGATATTAAAAGCGATCCCTATTCTCGCGAACGAATTTAAGCCGGTTGAGGCCAAGATCGAGAGCGTCAGCCTGTATGCGTTTTTTCCTACCCAATTGATACGGCGCTATAAGCTCATTGACAGAAAAGGATAGCCTTAATAGAGCTATACGGACATTGAACTCCGTATGGCTCTTTTTATGCCCGTATAGATTTACCGGCGGCGTGTGCGGGAAAGCGGCGCACGCTGCCCGGTCGAGGCGCGCGGCTGCTACGTGGATGGCGCGGCGCGACGGGAGCCGCGGGAACCTGCGCGACTACCTGCTCGGGTTCGCCCCACCTTTCGAGCACGCGTTGCTGCGCCTGCTCGACGCTTTCGGGATCGATGACCGCGTAGAGAATGACGCCGAAAAAAAGAATGGCAGGCAGTAAGCCGAGAAAATGTAGCATGAATGATACCTCCTAAGCTATCGGTTTGCCGGCTGAGCAAACCAGATGTCTTATTTTTTAAGTATGCATAGAGTATAACACCTAAAATATAAGACGTCAAGGCATTTTATACTTAAAAATTAAGATGTTGGGCTTGCAAACCCTCGTGAATCGTGTATAATAATGTTCAAGAGGTGAGACAGATGACTGCGCTCGATTTGGCCCGGAAGTTAAAGGAAGCCCGGTTGGCTGCGGAGATGACGCAGATGCAGGCCGCACGGGCAATCGGCCGTCCACAGCAGACGCTCGCCGGGTGGGAGAACGCGCGTTCGCAGCCGGATATCGAGACGCTGACGGCGCTGATGCGGCTATATCGCGTGAACGCAGCCGGCTTTCTGGGCTTTCAAACGGAAGTGCTCGGCCTGGACGAAATACGCTTCATGCAAAAATTCCGTTCGCTCGACCGGCACGGGCGGCGCATGGTCGACTTTGCGCTGCAAGAGGAAGTGCGCCGCATGTCTGAAGCGGGCGAGGAGGAGAATAAGACGCGCCGTTTGCCCTTTCGCCTGTCGGACCAGGCTGCAGCTGCAGGCGCGGGCGTCTATCTGGGGCCGGAGAGCTTTCATACGGTGTACGTCAACGCACAGGCGCTGCCACGCAAGGCGGCGTTTGGCGTGCCCGTACGCGGCGACAGCATGGAGCCGCTCTACCACGACGGCGATATCCTAATCGTTTCCGGCGAGCAGCCGCGTTTAGGGGAGATCGGCGTGTTTACGCTGGACGGCAGCGGCTACGTCAAGAAGCTGGGAGACGGCGTGCTCCTCTCGCTCAACCCGGCGTACGATCCGATTCCCATGGACGAGAGCATCCGCTGCAACGGCAAGGTGATCGGGGTGCTGGGGAAAGATGAGATTGAACAATAAGTCGCGTGGTGAAGATCAAAAAGTGCTTGATCTTTTGCCGCTTGTTCGTTTATAATTATTACGGAATATGTACCTGTCGCCGCTCGCGCAGCGGCGTGGATTGAAATTATGTATGGTTATAGCCTTAGAAGCTGTGTTCATAGTCGCCGCTCGCGTAGCGGCGTGGATTGAAATATAAAAATATACCATGAGGTTTTGGGGGACGCTTTGGCGTCCCTCGTTTTTTGTATTCATATGGCAAAGGCCTGTCACATTCCCGCCCCAATGATGCCTCAAAACATCCCCGCTTTTGCCAGAAAAACGCCAAATTGCGCTGTTATAATGAGGCCGACAACGGACTGGGAGGGATCGTTTTGATCGAGGTTTCGCATCTGAGCAAACGATATGGACGGCATGTGGCCGTAGACGATATCTCGTTTTCTATCGAGCCGGGAAAAATATACGGTTTCCTGGGGCCAAACGGCGCGGGCAAATCTACGACCATGAACATCATGACCGGATGTCTTGCGGCGACCGGCGGAACGGTCAGCATCGATGGGCACGACATCTTCGAAGAGCCTATGGAGGCCAAACGCTGCCTGGGGTATTTGCCCGAGCTGCCGCCGCTTTATCCGGACATGACGGTGCACGATTATCTTCGCTTCGTCGCAGAGGCCAAGCGTATGGAACCCAAGGAGCGTAAGGCGAAGATCGCCGCCGCGATGGCGCGTACGGGCGTCGAGGACGTCTCTGAGCGGCTGATTCGGAACCTTTCGAAGGGTTACCGCCAGCGCGTGGGCCTCGCACAGGCGATCTTGGGCGATCCGAAGTTCATCGTGCTCGACGAGCCGACCGTAGGTTTGGATCCCAAACAGATCATCGAGATCCGCGATCTGATCAAATCGCTGGGGCGCGAGCACACTGTGCTGCTGTCCAGCCACATTATGCAGGAGATCAGCGCCGTCTGCGATTACATCTTGATCATCTCGCAGGGGCGGCTCGTGGCTAGCGGAACGCCTAGGGAGCTGGAGGAGCGCGCGCTGCATGGCCACTCGATCCGCCTGAGCGTGCGCGGAGACAAAGAAGCGCTTTTGCATGCGCTAAAGGGCATGCCGCTGCGAATAGAGGGGATGCGCGCATCGACGGAACCGGATGCGCTGGATGTGACGCTCGAATGCGACCGTGATGCGGACGTGCGCGAGGCGCTTTTCTATGCGCTCGCGGGCGCAAAACTGCCGATTCTTTCCATGACGGCGGAGCGCATGAGCTTGGAAGAGGTTTTCCTGCAGATGACCGCAGAGCCGGCGGATGAGCCAGACCAAACGACGAACAGCGAGGAGGCGGCGGACGATGGGCGCAATCTATAAGCGTGAACTGAAAAGCTATTTCACGGGCATGATCGGCTATGTGTTCATCGCCTTCGTGTTGCTCTTTACCGGCATCTACACGACGGCATACAATCTCAAATTCCTCTACCCGATGTTTGAATACGTGATCGAAAGCACCGATTTTCTGTTCCTCATCGTCGTGCCCATCCTGACGATGCGCGCTTTGGCCGAGGAGCGCAAGCAAAAGACCGATCAGCTGATCTATTCGCTGCCCTTGCGGCTGACGGACGTCGTGCTGGGCAAATATCTGGCGATGGTGACGCTCTTCGCGATCCCGACGGCGGTGATTTCGTTCTATCCGCTGATCCTCTCTCGCTACGGCGAGGTCGCGCTGGGCACCGCGTATAGCTCGCTCTTGGGCTTCTTTATGCTGGGCTGCTGCCTGATCGCCATCGGCCTTTTCATGTCGTCGGTGACGGAGAACCAGATCATCGCCGCGGTGGCGAGCTTTGCGGCGCTGGTGCTATCCTTTCTTATGAACGGCATTGCGGAGCTGATGACGACGACAGCCATCGCCACTCTGATTGCGCTCACCGTGGTTTCGCTCGCCCTCGGGTTGTGCGTGCGGCTGATGACGGGCAGCTTATCGACCGCCCTGCTCGCGGGCCTGTTTTGCGAGGCGCCGTTGTTCGCAGTATTTTTATGGAAGCCCGCCGTCCTGGAGGGCGCCTTGGCGCAGATCATGAGCGCGCTGGCGATCTTCGAGCGGCTCTCCAGTTTTACGGGCGGCGTATTGGATCTCACCGCGCTCGTCTACTTCCTTTCGGTGGCCGTTCTCTTCCTCTTCTTCAGCGTGCAGTCCGTTGAGAAGAGACGATGGAGCTAAGGGGGCGATGGACGTGAAAAAGAATGAAAAGAAGCGAGTAGTGAACCCAAAGCCGCAATCGAAGAAAGGGCTGTTTAAGACGCGCGCCTTCCGCAGCGGCGGATATAGCACCCTGATCAGCGTCGTGGTCGTCGCGCTCATCGTAGCGCTCAACCTCTTCGTCTCGCAGATCCCTACGACATACACGAAGATCGACACGACACCGGAGCAGCTTTTCACGCTGGGCGAGCAGACAAAGGAGATCGTAAGCGCGATCGATCAGGACGTCACGCTGATGCTCGTCGCCCAGAGCGGCAACGAGGATTCGACGGTGATGGAGCTGCTAAACCGCTATGCAGCGCTGAACGACCGCGTGCACGTCAAGACGCTCGACCCTGTGGTCTATCCCAAGAGCCTTGAAAAGTACCAGAGCGCTTCGCTTTCGGAAAATAGCGTAATCGTGGAGAGCGACCTGCGCTACAGCGTGGTCGGCAACAGCGAAATCTACGTATACGACTACTCGTCCTATTACTACACGGGCAGTTACGACGTGTCGTTTGCAGGCGAGAGCGCGATTACGAGCGCCATCGACTCCGTGACGAGCGAAAACCTGCCGGTGCTGTATGCGCTGGAGGGTCACGGAGAAGCGGAGATGGCGTCCTGGCTTTCGGAGGCGGTGAGCAAGGAGAATATGCAGGTACAGAGCCTTAGCCTGCTTTCCAAGGACGCCGTACCGGCGGATGCGGACGGCCTACTCATCTATGCCCCGACGTCGGATTTGAGCGCAGAGGAGAGCGATAAGATCATCGCTTATATGGAGGCGGGCGGCAAGCTTATGCTCATCACAGATTACCTGGATACGCAGATGCCCAACCTTTTGCGGATCGCCGAGAATTATGGGGTCACGGCGCAGAAAGGCATCGTCGTAGAGCAGGATATGAACTATTGCCTGCGCGGATATACCCACTACCTGCTGCCGGAGATTCAAACCCACGAGATCACGGATCCATTGACGCAGGGAAGGTTGTACGCGCTCATGCCACTCTCGCATGGTATCGCAAAGCTCGACGCCTACCGCAGCTCGCTGCAAATTGCCGAGCTGCTGACGACGACGGGCTCCGCGTACAGCAAGCTCGATCCATATGGCGCGCAGACGCTGGAAAAGGAAGACGGAGACGTCGACGGTCCGTTCGCCGTGGCGGTAGCGGTTACAGAGACGCTCGACGCAGGCGAAACGCGCTTTGTATGGTTTTCGACGTCTCAATTCCTCGATCAGGCAGTCAACCAAATGGTCTCGGGCGGCAATCAGGATCTGTTCCTCAACGCGCTCAATTGGATGTGCGAGCGCGAAAACAACATCGCAATTCGCTCCAAGAGCCTGACCGCGTCGTATCTGACGATCCCCAGCGGCGAGGCCAGCATAATCAGAGCCGTCATCACCGTCTTGCTGCCGCTGTGTGTGATGGCGATCGGCGTAAGCGTTTGCTTGCGGAGGAGGAAGCGGTAATGAAGAAGGGAAAACGCCTGCTTTTGCTGTGCTTGATGCTGGTCATCCTGTCCACTGGTAGCGTTTGGCTCTCTAACTACAACGAGCGGATCGCTAAGCCGGAGGAGACGCAAACGCAGGAGGAAGATGTGGTGAGCCTTCAACCGGGCGCGGTACAGGAAATCTCCGTATCCTATCTGGGCGATACGGTGACGCTGCGGCGCGGCGATGAAACCTGGGTGGTTGCGGACGACCCGGCTTTTCCCTTGGACGCGACCTATGCGCAGGGCATGACGGAAGCCTTGACAGACATGCGCGCGGCGCGCAGCGTCGCAGGGGAACCGGAGGAATATGGGCTGGATACGCCTGAATGCTCGGTGAGCGCGCTGAGCGGCGACGGAAGCCGCACGACGCTGCATATCGGCGACAAGAACCCGACGACCGGGCAATACTACGTGCGTATCGATGGGGAGGCGGCGATCTACGCCGTATCGGCGAGCGCGGTGACGCCCTTTATGCTCACGCGATATGAGATGATCACGGCGGAGGATTTCCCGGCGATTCAGCCGGATAGCGTCGTGCGTGCGGCGCTGCGGGTGAAGGACGGCGATCTGGCGCTCGTATATCTGCCGGAGGGATCGAAGGAGATGTACACCGCCTCGTATAAATGGTTTATCGAGGAGGCGGATGCTCTGACGCCCGTCAGCGCGGAAGGGGCGCAGGCCTATGTCGAGGATGCGTTGGGCGCGACCTATCTCGGCTGCGTCGCATACGATGCAGGCGCGCAACTATCCGAATTCGGATTGGACGCCCCCGCCGCGACGCTCGAAATCACCTATACGGAGCAGACGCAAGTATCCTTAAGCGCGCAGGAGTCCGTGCAGATGCAGGCGCTGTACGACCTGACGAACCTGGAGGCATACGGGCTGCTCGACGACTGGATCGTCGAGGAGGAAGAGATGGATTTGGCGGAGCGCATCGTTGCCTATTGGTCCGCAGAGCCGGACGACGGCGTACGCACGTATGACGTGACGCACGTAAAGCGCCTCACGATTCAGGTGAGCGCGCCGGATGCATCGGGCCGGTGCTACCTGCGCCACAGCGACTCGCAGCGCATCTTTGAAGTGTCTCCGCGATATGTGGATACGCTGACAGCCATATCGGCGCAAGACCTGCGCGACGCATCCGTCTGCCCGATAGAAAATGAGCGACTGACGCGCCTGACGGCGGTCTATGGCGGCGTCTCGAAGGTCATCGACGTGGACCGCACGCCCGTACAGGACGAGAGCGGCAGCTACAAGACGAACGTCACCTATCGGATCGGGGCGGAGGAGTTAGACGGCACGCAATTCGCTGCATTCGTGAACCGCATTACTGCGCTCAAGGCCGAAGCTTATACGGATTCCAAAGAGGTCGGAAACGTCGTGATGACGGTGATTTTCGAACAGATCAGCGCAAAGTATCCGAGCATGACGCTCACGCTCTACACATACGACAGCAGCTTTTACCGCGCGTCGTTTGCCGGGAGAGAGGATATGCTCGTGAGCAAGCGGGACGTGGAGGCGTTAATCGCGCGGTTTGAAGCGATCGGAACGGCGCCGGAGGCATAAATGAAGCGCGGACAGCTCTATGTAAGCTGCCCGCGCCTGCGTGTCGACAAAGTGGCGTCTGCCACTTTGTCGAGTTTACGGGAGACTTTTTCCTCCGCAAAATGGCATTTTGCAGAGGAAAAATCCCCGCCCCGCCGGCAAAGCCGGCGGATACGAATACAGTCTTGCAGACGGCTTTTGGTTTGTCTGACTTCGATAGGTATGTCGACAGTCTGGCGCGGACAGCTCTATGTAAGCTGCCCGCGCTTTTATTATAAGACGCCCTTCATGACGAGAGCCAGGATAACCAGCGTGACCAGCGAGGCGGCGGAAAGGAGCATTACCCCAGTCGGGCGCTTTGACGTTTCAACCTTGCGGACCGAGGGCTCGACGAGGCCCGCGCGGCGTAGCACGGTGACGACGGGCTTGTAAAGCAGCAGCGTAACCGTCGCGTTGAGCCCGGCCTTAAGCAGGTTAAAGGGCAGAAAGGCGGGCAGGAGCAGCTCCACCACCGCCTCGCGTGGGAAGCCCATGTAAAGGGGCGTAATGAGGAAGTTCCATAGCATCATGACCGCAGTCATCATAAGCCCGCCCAGGAGCAACGCGACGACCGCGCCCCGCAGCGTATGGCGCTTTTGATAGACGAGCGAGGCGGTACAGGCGAAAGCGGCGGTGGATAAGACGTTCATGATCAAACCGATCGGTCCGGTATCGCTGATCGTCAGCATCTCCAGCAAAGAGACGACGGCAGAGATCAGCAGGGCGCTAAGCGGGCCGAACAGGAAACCGCCGATGACGATCACCACATCCTTGGGATCATACTTGAGAAAGAGGACGATGGGGATGCGAAAGGCGCAAACCACGATGTAGGCGAGCGCGCAGAGCATGCCGAGGGCCGTCAGGGTTTTCGTACTGCGGAGCATAGGGAAGCCTCCTCAACAAAAAGTACACCTGAAAGCGCTTGTCTTTCAGGTGCTAAAAACAAGGAGGAGAAAAACCCATCCTGCATCGAGCACGTCTTCTTCTATCCAGACTATACTGTCGGTCTTGGAATTTCACCAAATCCTGTGCCGGAAGGCACCTGCGCTTGCGCGCTCGCGGACTTTACCGCCGATCGGGAATTGCACCCTGCCCTGAAGACATCGCCTATTCAAATGTCAAAACCATTATAGCACGGCCGCATCTGCAGCGCAAGCCTTGTATTTCCGCGCGCGCTGTGATATGATTTTACAAACCTATCTGTCATGAAGATAGGCCCCGCCGCATACGTTTCCCTGCCCACGCCGATAGGGCGGCTACTTTGAAACAAACGCGAAAGACCCAGAAGCATATACGGATCGGAGGGAGCCGCGTGGAAAATCCCGAGCGAAAACAGAGCACACATCCCGGCCCGCAAAGGACGCGTAGGGGGAAGCCGGCTTGGCTTTTGGCGCTCCTGGCTCAGATCAAACGCATAGGCGCTGCGATCAAAGAGAGCAGTCCGGACGAGTTCGTCTCCGGCCAGCTCGACAAGGTCACCATCGGCGACGAGGAGGCGCGTAAAATTGCCGCGCGCCGCAAACGGCGACAGACGCTCAAACGGATTGAAGGGCGCATGCTGACCATCAAGATCGCAATCACGTCCGGTCTGTTGATGCTCGCGCTTTTTGCCTATGTCAATTGCCCGAACGTCTTTACGGCCCTGTGCTGCGCCGCGATGGGCTTCTCTTGGCTTGGCGACGCGCTGCTGATGCAGTATCCGCCCGTGACGCGCGGGCTGCGGCAATACTTTTTATGGGGAATGATGGCCTTCTTTGGCGCGCAGGTATGTTATACGACGCTCTTCTTGCGGCTGGGCAAAGCGCTCGATACTCAGAGCCCATACGTGATCTATGGCTTTATCGCGGTATTTGTGACGGCGGGTCTGATCATTTGGGCCTTTACCATCGCCAGGAACCGATCGCAAATGCTGGTTCTGCGTATCGGCGCGGCGCTGTACAGCATCGTCGTGAGCTTGATGGCAGCTAGCGCTTGCGCGCTCTTTGTAGCGCAGCCGCTTCGGGGATGCACGCTGCTGCTGGGCGGGCTGCTGTTTTACATCAGCGACATGCTCATCGCCCTGCAGAACTTCGGCTCTCTGCGCCTGAAATACCCGGACATCGTCATTTGGTCGCTGTACGCGCCTGCGCAGGCGCTATTGATTACGGGCGTCTGGCTTCTTTCGGCGGCGGTGTAGCGCTATCGAGGAACATTTACGGGAATGAATGCATAGGATGAAAAAGCGATGCGCGCTTAGAATGACTGCGGAGGGGAATACAAATGAAAATTTTATTGACGGGGATTCTTCCGGCATCGGTATGGGAAATAGGGGAACGTCTGGCACGCGGCGGACATCATGTATCCGTCTTGGGGACAGTTTCCAATCTACCGGCATATAAGGATCGCCAATTGAGCGTACATGACCTCTACCCGGGCCATCCGGACGCGTTGCGCATCATGGAAGCGGCCCGGTATCAAGCGGTCGTGTTTTTTTACGCCTTTCAATGCGAGGATTTGCACGAATACGGCTCGGTGCAAGGATCGATCCTCGACGCGCTGTTCGCGATGCAGAGCGCGGCGAGGACAAATGGGGTAGGCCATTTTATTCTGGTGACGGATCGCCGCGTTTTTGGAAGCGACCAGGCGGCGCAGGAAGACGAAACGCCTGTTCCAGATACGCCGACGGGCGTGCTGATCAAGGCGGCCGAGGATTGCCTGCGCTGCGGCGCGGGGGATGAACTGCGTACGCTGCTCGTGCGCGTCACGAGCCTTTACGCCCCTGGGGACCTGGGCAGCTTTTTTACGCACGCGATCGCTTGCGCGGCCAATTCAAAGGAATTGGTGCTGGAGGGGCCGGAGAATACGCCGTGCGATTTTCTGCACGCCGACGATCTGGCGCTGTTTCTGGAAACGGCGCTCGTCAGAAGAATGACAGGAATCGTGCATCTATTCCAAGGCGCGCCGTGCACGTACGCGCAGGTCGTAGGCCTTTTATCGCAGCGCCTGCCAGGCCTTCGCGTGAGCTACAGCGAACGCTGCGCGCGCAGGGCGACGCTCACAGGTGATGCCGCGCGCAAGGCGGACTTTGTGCCCCGACATGATTTTACAAGGGAAATAGAGGCCCTCACTGCCGATACTGCCGGTCGGCGCAAGCGGTCTTTCGGCATCCGGCAGATGCTTACGTCAAGGCTCGGAAAAGGGCTTCCGTGGCTGGAGGCCGCCGCCCTGGGCTTGGCGACGGCGGCGCTGAACCATACGGCGCAGACGGACGCTACGTTTCGGTTTGTGGATTTCTGGCTTTTATACGTCGCGCTGATGGGGAATATACACGGCAGCCTGCTCGGCGTGGCGGCGGCGGCCGTCGCCTGCGCCGCGTATGCGATCGAATGGATGAACGGCGGAAACGGCCTGGAGCTGCTGATCTACAATATGGACAACTGGCTACCGCTTTCATGCTACCTGCTGACGGGCGCGATGTTTGGATATATAAGCGACAAGCACCGCGAGCGCATCGAGATGCTCGAGCGGGAGAGCCGTGAGCAGGAGCAGGAGAGTGCGTTTTTGCAGACCATGTACCGTCAGGCCTATGAGGATCGCAACCAGTTGCAAGAGCAAGTGCTACGCTATCGCGATAGCTACGGACGGATTTACGCCATCACGCGCGAGCTGGATACGATGCAGCCTGAGCAGGTGTTCCTCTCTACGCTGGGTGTGATGGAGGATACGATGCAAAACCATGCCGTGGCGATCTATTCGCGTAAAGGGAACGGCGACTATGCGAGATTGGTCGTGCACTCACGCGGGATGAAACGGCTTGCACGGTCGATCAATATGAACGACTTCCCCCTGCTTAGGAAGGCCCTGGACGAGGGAAATGTGTTTTCCAATACGGGGCTGGAGAAGGGATATCCTGCGCTGGCGGCGCCGATCCGGGACGAACGCGAGGCGGTGGCGGCGATTTTTCTGTGGGAAGTGCCCTTCGACCGGCAAACGCTTTACTTTGAGAACCTGTTCAACGTGGTGGCCGGCCTGGTACAGTCGGCGATGGTGCGTGCGCTACACTATTTCAACATGTCGGGAGACATGTATCTGGAGGATACGCAAATCCTCAACGACAGCGCCTTCAGGGCTGCGCTGGGCGTCTATCAAAACATGCGCAAGCGCCGCACGGGCACCTATCTGCTCGTGCGCGTAAAGGCGAACGAGCATCTGACGCTCGAAGAATACGATAGGCGCCTCGCGCGCGCAAAGCGTTCGACAGATCTGGCCGGACGCCTGAGCGACGGGATGTATTACGTCTTATTCCCGCAGGCAGAGGCGGAAAACATGAGCCCTATATCCAACCGTCTTCAGGCCCAGGGGCTATCGTGCGAGGTCGTCTCTCAGGAGGTCGCCTATGCTTGATCGCGTGCTTGCGATGGCGGCCTTAGCGCTGCACGCAGCGATGATCTTGCTCGCGGCGCTTTACATGCACAGGCGAAATCGCCATATCTGCGCGGCGTATATTTTCTTCATGGCTTTATTGCCTGTCTTTGGCCCGGCCGCAGGCTTGCTGTTGGCCCGGGCGGACGGCCAAGAGCCGCCCGACTCCTCGTGGATGAAGCGCAACGCGGCGATCCACCGGGACCTGATCTCCGTTACGAGCTTATCCGATAAGACCGTTCCGATGGAAGAGGCGTTGCTCATCAACGATGCGGGCAAGAGGCGCACGCTGATGATGAATATGCTGCGCTCAGATCCCAAGAAGTACATGGACGTGCTTCTGCTTGCGCGTTTTAACGAGGATCCCGAGACGTCCCATTACGCGACGGCGACGCTCATGGAGCTGCAGCGCCAGATGCAGCTGGATATACAGCGCTGTCAATCGCAGATAGAAGAGCAGCCGGATGACGCCGACGCGCGCCTGCGCTATGTGGACATCTTACAGGAGTATTGCGCCAGCGGGCTGATCGAGGGGCAGGTGCTGAACCGACAACGGACGCTCTTGCGCGAAGCGCTTCAAGCGGCGATCGGGCGTATGCCGAGCGCAGAGCTGTACGCCATGGCGGTGTGTAACGAGCTTGCTTTGAAATGCGCGTCCGAGGCGAAGCAGCTGGCCTCCGATATGGTGAAGCGCTGGCCGCACGAGGAAAAAACCTGGCTGGAAGCGCTGCGCGTCGTCGTTGAGACGCGCGATCAGCAGGGATTGCGGACGTTTTTGCAGGCGGCGGGCCGGGCAGACGTCGACTGGTCCACGCAGGGGCGCGAGCAGATGAAATACTGGATGGGGCGTTCTCAATGAAGGGAAAAAAGAATATGCGGGCGGTTTGGCCGCTCGTCGCGATGGCGGCGCTGCTTCTCATCGTGCTGATCTCTCAGCGGGGGATGCAGGCGACGCCGCGTTCTCCGCTCGTCGACTATCTGATGGCGTCTTCGTCGCGCCAAGACGAAGCGAGTGCGCCGGAAATATGGATCGCCTGCCGGCTGGGGTACGCGCAGGAGACGCGGTTTGTCGCTACGCTGACGGATGCGCTCAACGAAATGCGCCTGACCTATCGTTGTGTGGACATCGACCGGGAGCGCCTGGACCTGACGCGCATGAAGACGCTGCTCGTCTGTACGCAGGACCTATCCGGCATGGCGGACGCGCTCGTCGATCTGTACGCCTGGGTAGAGGCGGGCGGGCGATTGGGCTTCATGATCTCACAACAGATGAACGAAGCCTTCGCCATCATGCATCGAAAGCTGGGCGTCACGGAATACACAGGGGGTTTTGTACCCTTTGACAGTCTGCGGTATACAGACGGTCTCTTGCCATTTTGGGATGACAGGATATACGACGGCGACGGAGAAATGGCGGATTATACGCTTTCCGTTCGGCTTGAGACGGACTGCGAAATCCACATCACAACGGGAGATGAACGAGAAATCCCCCTTCTGTGGTCGCGCGAGCTGGGCGCAGGGCGCATTGCCGTCAACAACACGTCGCTCGCATCCGGCAAGGATGCGCGCGGGTATGTCCTCACGCTGCTAACAGCGCTTGAGGACGTGCTCTGCTACCCGATCATCAATGCGGGTATGATGTTTATCGATGACTTCCCCGCGCCGCAGCCGGAGGGCACGGACGAGAGGCTGCTTGGGCAGTTCGGTTACGATATTCAGGGCTTTTTCCGCAATCACTGGTGGCCGGATATGAAAGAGCTCACGTGGAACGACGGCCTGCGCTATACCGGCGTGCTGGTGGAGACGTATAACGACAACGTTAAAGGACCGTTCGTTCCGGACACGCAGGACAACGCGCTGCTGCGCTATTACGCCTCCGAGCTGCTGCATTCGGGCGGTGAGATCGGGTTGCACGGCTATAACCATATGCCGCTCAACCTGGAAGGCTTTCGCTATTCGACGGAAAACTACAAGACCTGGCCTACAACGCGGCACATGGCGGACGCTGTCGCGGAGCTGCGGCGTTATGGCGAGAAGCTTTTGCCGGGCGTGCGCTTTCAGTCTTACGTGCCGCCCTCTAACTACCTGAGCGCGGACGGGCAGCGGGTGCTGCTGCAAACCGTACCCGAGCTGCGCACGATCTCGGGCCTTTATCTGAGCGAAACCGGAGTCGATGCGCTGGTACAGGAGTTCTGCGAGGAGGCGGACGGCTCCATTTCCGTGCCGCGCGTGACATCCGGTTTTGCGATGAACGAATACAACGAATTCGTGCTCGCCAATGAACTGGCGCTGCACGGCGTGGTCTCGCATTTCATCCACCCGGACGACGTGCTTGACGACGAACGCGGCGCCGCGCTCGGCTGGGCGAACATGTACGCGGCCTTTGCCGGGGCGATAGCGGGAATCGACGCGGCTTATCCGCCGCTTAGATGGTCCACCGCGTCCGAAGGGGCGGCGGCCGTGCAGCGTTATGACAGATTGTCTGTATCCAGGGCGCAGGATGCAGAGGGGATGACGGTTGAATTTGCCCCGTTTTACGACGAGGTCTGGCTGGCGCTGCGGACAAAGCGCGGCGTCGCACGCGTGCAGGGCGCCAAAATTTACGAAATCGCGCCGGGTTTTTACTGGCTGTGCGCCCAAAACGATACGGTGCGAATTATATGGGAGGCGGATGCATGAAGATCTGTGTCATCTGTGAGGGATGTTATCCCTTTGTGGCCGGCGGCGTCTCCTCCTGGCTACAGGGCATGATGAAGGCGATGCATCAACACGAGTTCGTCATCTGGGCCATCGGCGCGCAGGAGAAGCAGCGAGGCCATTTTGCCTATGAGATGCCCCCGAACGTCGCGGGGCTTACGGACGTATACCTGGACGCGGTGCGCGCGGAAAAGCCGAGGCAGCGCCGCCGGGGGCGGCAGCTCAGCGAAAGGCAGAAAAAGGCGCTGCGCCAGCTGCTTTGCTGCGGAGCGCCAGACTGGAACGTCATCTTCGAACTCTTCGGTGCGGACAGGGTGAAGAATATTGAGTTTTTACTCCATTACGATTTTTTGATGATCCTGGAGGAGATCGCGCTCACGGATTATCCCTATGTCGGCTTCACCGATTACTTCTGGACCATCCGATCGATGTTCCTGCCTTTGCTCTATCTGATGGGAAGCGAGCCGCCGCAGGCGGATCTCTATTACTCGATATCGGCCGGCTATGCGGGCGTGCTCGGGTCGATGGCCGCGGTGCGCACGGGCAAGCCGTTCGTATTGACCGAGCACGGCATCTACACGAGAGAGCGGGAGGAGGAAATCTTGCGCACCCATTGGGTGCCGCCGCATTTTAAGGACCTTTGGATCAACATGTTTTACATGTTTACGCGTTGCGCCTATCAGCACGCCAACCGCGTAACCGCTCTGTTTCACCGGGCGAGCCTGATTCAGCAGGAGATCGGCTGTGCGCCGGACAAATGCGCCGTCATCCCCAACGGCGTCGACTACGCGCGGTTTTCGAGCGTTCCGCAGAAGGCGGCAGACGGGTTCGTCGACATCGGCGCAGTCGTCCGTCTGGTGCCGATCAAGGACATCAAGACCATGCTCTATGCGTTTTCATTGGTTTGCGCCGAGCGCACGGACGTGAGGCTGCATATCATGGGCCCCACGGATGAGGACGAGGAGTATTTTGAGGAATGTCGGCAGCTTAAGGATGAGCTGGGCCTCGAACAGGCATTCTTTACGGGCCGGGTGGATGTTCGCGCATATATGGAGAAGATCGACTTTACGCTGCTGACGAGCATTTCCGAAGGACAGCCTCTGGCCATCCTGGAGGCTATGGCCGCGGGCCGGCCGGCGGTGGCGACGGACGTAGGCTGCTGCCGCGAGCTGATCGAGGGCGTCAGGGACGGCTTGGGGGAAGCCGGCTTCTGCGTGCCGGTGATGCATCAAAGCGCGCTCGCAGAGGCGATGCTGACGCTTTGCGAGGATGCGCCCATGCGCAGCCGCATGGGCGCGGCGGGTAAGCGAAGGGTAGAGGCGCTGTTTCAGCACGCGGATATGCTTGCGCGTTATCAGCGGATTTTCGACGAGGCGACACGTGGCGGGGGAGGAAGCGCGCATGGCGGGCATAGGTTTTGAACTGAAAAAGCTCTTCGTCGGGCGCGGGGCGATCCGCAAGGTTCGCGCTTATGCGTATGCGAGCATCGTCTGCTCGGGCACGATGCTGCTGGCCGTGCTGCTGCTGCTGGGCATCGAGCAAATGGCGAAATGGACGGGCACGCCCGAGCACGAGCGGGAAATCCTCATCGTGATGCTGGTCTACGCGCTGTTGTTTTCGCTGGTTTTGAGCTCCTTTTTACAGACGCTCCTCTCGCGTTACGTGGCGGATATGCTCTACCGGGAGGAGCCGGAGCGCGTGATGCCGTCGCTGATCGGCGGTTCGCTCACACTGATGATACCCGGCGGCGCTATCTACGCGCTACTCCTTTCGCGCGCGGGGGAAATTCCGCTCTTCGACCGCATGATCAATTGGGCGCTGTTCATGGAACTGATCCCGGTATGGCTGCAGATGGCCTACATCACCGCGGCCAAGGACTATAGGCGCATCCTGCAGGTATTTGCTTTGGGCGTCGCCTTGGCCTTCCTCAGCGGCGGTATTTTGCTGGCCGTGGGGATTCGGGCGCTACGCGCGCTGATGATCGCGCTGTTTCTGGGCTATGGATCGATGGCCGTGGGCTTCATCGCGGTGCTGCTGCGTTATTTCCCGACCGGAAAGGGCGGCGCGTTTGCCTTCGTGGAGTGGTTCGGCGAGACGCCGGAATTGATCTGGATCGGTTTTTTGAGCATGGCCGGCGCATTCGTTCACCTGATCCTGATGTGGTTTAGCCCGCTGGGCGCCGTGATCACCGGACCGTTTCGCCAGGCGTCTACGCACGACGTCGCCGCGTTTTTTGCCTTCCTGGTGACGCTACCGACCAACATCAACTTTGTGGTGTCGGTCGAGGTGAATTTTTATCAGAAATACCGACGCTATTTTGACGCGATCACGGGGGGCGGTACGCTGCGCGAGATCGGGATTGCCCGCGAAAACATGGTGACCTCGCTCAAACAGGAGGTCTTTAAGCTTATACAGATACAGCTCTTCTGCATGGTGGTCTACATCGTGCTGATGCGCTACTTTCTCAAGACCATCGGTTTTACGACGGACATGACCGGCATGTTTCAGGTGATGAGCATCGGCTACAGCGCCTATGCGATCGGCAACAGCATGATGCTTCTGCAGCTATACTTCAACGACCGCACGGGGGCGCTGCTGACCGCCGGGGCTTTCTTTGGGGTCAACCTCGCGGTGACGGCCCTTACGATGAACGGCGCCCCGGTCTATTTTGGCGTCGGGCTTTGCGCAGCAGGCTTTGTGATGTATGTCGTAGGCATTGCGCGGCTGTTTTACTATGTAAGGCGCATCGACTACCACGTGTTTTGTGCGCAGCCTGTGCTGCTACAGGAGCGCAAGGGATTCTGGGCGCGATTGGCCGCGCGCCTCGGCGAGAGAACCGGCCGGCCTGCGCGGCGCGCGGGAGAGACAAAGGAGATGCAGGCGTGAATAAGAAGGTTGGAATCATCTGTGGGATCATTCTCCTATGCGCCCTGTTATCCGGGTGCGAGCAGGGCGGAGAGGAGCGGGCGGCTACGCCGGGGGAGGCCCAGACGGAACGAACGGCCGTCTATAAGGCGCCGCTGCAGGACGTCAACAGCCTGCCGCTTAAGGACGACAGCGCGCTTTACGAGGCGTACGACCCGCTGGACGTCGTGTGTTTTTACGTCACCGTGCGCAAGGGAAACCACGCGGATGGGACCGACCATACGTTAGAAGAGGTCAACGCGTACAAGAACCTGCAGGGCATGACGGGCGTTGAAAAGATCAAGGCGGAGGCAATTTTTCAGGTTGGGGATGAGACCGGGCCTATGCCGGGCGAGGTAGGGTACGGAGCGCTCTCTCCCAACGCGACGATCAACGTGCGCGGCAGGACCAGCACGGGGTATCCGCAGAAATCCTACCGCATCAGCCTGATGGACACGGCGGGCCTATGGCGCGGGCAACGGGCGATCGCTATCAACAAGCATCCGAGCGACCCGACGCGCCTGCGCAACATGGTGTACTTCAGGCTGCTACAGGACGTGCCGGGCCTAACGAGCCTGCGAACGCAATATGTGCACCTGTACGT